>SKXG01000335.1 GCA_007128525.1 Pseudomonadales bacterium
CGTCGCCGCCGTTGGAATCGTCACCGCCGTTGGAATCGTCGCCGCCGTTCGAGTCGTCGCCGCCGTTTGAATCATCACTGCCGTTCGAGTCGTCGTCACCGGGTTGCTCACCGGTTGGTGGGCCAGAGCCCCCATCACCAGACGAGCTGGACGATGAACTGCTACCACACGCGCTCAACAGCAGCGCGAGCAGAAGTACCACCGAAAAACGCAACAAGCTCCGAAATCCCATACACCTGCACCTTTGAAAAAATGACGTCACAGGCAAATTGCCCGAGCGGCCACCAAAATGCTTCTTCTGGCGGACGGCGACGAACATAGAGACTTGGCGTGCACTTTGAAAGCGCAAAAGGGCAGGTTTTGCAATACCAAGAATCAGGCATTGCAAGCTACTTACAACCCGCGCCTATACACAGCCGTCAGGCGTGGATTTCTTGGCCGGATCTACGGCGGCAATCTCTGATCGGACAATCAGAAAAAGAGAGAGCCGGCACAAGGCCGGCTCTCAAGCCGAACAAACCTGAATCAGGTCTGTCCGCCTGTGGTCTGCCCTCCCGCTCGCTTGGCTGGCAGACGCACCTTCGAGCGCGCAGTGCGCGCAATTCAATCAGGGCGCCAGATCGTCCAGCAGGATCAGCCCGAAAGGACCGCCACCGCCGACTTCGTCTCTGGCGACTGCGGTGTAGATGCCGCCCGCCTCGACAGTCACGGGCACTGGTCCGATCGCGACATCAACCGTATCTGCCACAGTTACCACGACGTCATAGTCGCCAGGCGCCAGTGACACGTAGCCGGTGTCTGCCGTGAAAGGCACTGCGGTGAATGCCGGATCAAAGTCGGTAAAGTCAGCTGCTGCTGGGACCACATAGAGATCCACCTCAGGCGCGGACGGTGCCCCGTGAACAATCCGGACGCGCGCTTCAGTCGCGATGCGACGGTTGTCATCGACGAGTACGAGCGGTGCGATGTCTGCTGCCAGACCAACGGCGAACACTGAGTATTCAAAGCCGGCAACCAGGTCCAGATCCGCATCAATGGCCGCAGGCTCAGTGGTGCCTGTCTCCACGACCTGCACGTTGATCGTCTCCGCCGGCAGCGGCAGATAACCGGTGAACTCGGGGAAAGCCAGATCGGCAACAGCCGGTGGCGTTACGCCTTCAACCAGAACATCGACGTTAAACGCATCCGGTGAGGCATGAATGACTCGGGCCGCGGCACCAGTGTTCTGGTCGAGGATTTCGAAAGCACCTGTACCATCCAGCACGACCAGGCTGATCGGAGCATCACCAGCGCCAGTGTTCTCCACTGCTGTGATGACCAGATCGGCACCACCAGGGACATCTACCGGGCCGGAATCGAACACCACCGCACTGGCGTCACTGGCTGCAGTCACGCGTATCCGGTAAGTGCCTTCAGCGACAGTTAACGGTCCCAGGTCTTCGCCGAAGGATGCTGAGCCCAACGGCGTGGCACCGCTCAAGTCGTCTTCCGGAGCCGTCGCATAAATGTCCACCATCGGGGCGTTGGGCGCTGCATGCACGACGCGCAGTCGCGCTTCATCGGCGTCCAGATCTGCCAGAGGCGCCAGCAGGACCAGCGGCTCAATGGTACCCCCGCCAGCTTCGCCGATGGCAATCACGGTAATGCGCTCATTGCCGGGCAGGGACAAATCGACCGGGCCGATCACGTCTAGGTTGCCACCAGGCACAATGGCTTCAACGCGGACTTCAAGGTCGCCTTCTTCGACTTCGACGAAACCGCTGCCGGCCTTGAAGGGCACATCGGTCAGCAGTGCCTCACCACCTGCAAAGACATTGACTGCCGGGGCATCGGCTACGGCGTGCAGCACCTCAAGCTGAGACACAGCCGGGGGCGTGGGTTCGGGAACACTACTCGAACTGCTGCTGCTACCGCACCCGGCCAGCACGAGGCTGATCGAAAGGGCAGCAGCGAGTTGGGCAAAAAAGTTACGTAATCGCATCTCGCCTCTCCTGATGATTCGATGGCCATGCCGGGGCGCCTGACCTCTCGAGAAGGCAACTTAGGCAGGGCGGCGTGAAACAGCCGTGAGGCTGACGTGAAGAGTCCGTGAAGGCTGGCTACAAAGCGAAAGCGCTCTGGCATAGCGCCACAAACCGCCGCGCACCCTCGGACAGGGGCTGGTGACGCTTGTAGTAGACGCCGACCTGGCGCTCGATCTGCGAGAATTCGAGGCCGGCAACCGGCTCGAAACCATCGAGTTCTGCAAGCAGCCGGTCGGAGAGGTATATCAACCCCATGCCGGCAGCGGCCAGGTCCAGCCTCAACTCCAGATGGCTGACTTCCCAGACCCCGCCAAACGCATCCCTGAGGCGCTCCATACCGGGCCGCCGTGATGCATCATCGAGATAGGACGTGATCAAGGTAAGCTCGGCGAGCGTCTGCCGCGGATGCCGCTGCAAATCAGCCCAGCGCGGATGCTTTCGGTGCGCCACCAGCAGCCGCTGTTCGGTGAAGCACGGCAGCACCACGAAGTGGCCGGGCATCTGGTGCTGGAACGGCCCAAAGCCCAGTTCCCAGCGGCCTTCATCCACGCCATAGACAATCTCCCGGCTCGGCGCGACATCAAGCTTCAGGCGGGTCAATGGGTTGCTTGCACAGAACTGCAGCAGCAGCTCGCGGCCATAGACCCTGTTCACCAATGAGTTCATGGCCAGATTCAGCGTGCTCAGGGCGCCGCTACGAATACGCTCGATGTCCTGCAGGGCAGCCCGCTCCTCGCCATCGAGCAACTGGGCGTAGCGCAGAAATCTTAGGCCCGCCTCCGTAGGCCGCAACGGCCGGCCCCGCACCAGCAGAGCCGTGCCTACTTTGTGTTCGAGGTTGGCAATGGTCTGGCTCACCGCCGACTGCGACAGGTTCAGACGCTCGGCCGCACGACTGAAACCGCCTGCTTCCAGCACCTGTATAAAAGCCCGCACCTCGTGACGCTCAATCTGCATAAGTGGGTATTAGCTGAATTGATAAGGTGAGACTAAACCCTTGATATCATGCTGAACAGAGTTTATGCATTAGCCAGTCTTATAGATATATAGGCGGGGACCACTGCTCTCCAGACACCGGCCGGTGTACCCTGCTGCCTGTCATGACAGCAGTTCTTTGAGACAGGAGACACACGATGAGTAGCACGCCGATTTACGCCAAGGGTCTGGACAACATCGACGTGGACGAGTCCGCGCTGTCGCTGGTGGACGGCGAACGGGGCCAGCTCAGCTATCGTGGCCGTGACATTTCCGAGTTGGTCGATTTGCCATTCACCGCAGTCGTCCAGCTGCTGCTGGACGACACCCTGCCGGATGACCAGGCGCGCCGCGCCTTCGATGCGGAACTGGCCGAACACGGCCGTCTGAGCGCCCGGGAAACCAGTCTGCTGACCGCGCTGGCCGAATCCCCGGCGCACTCCATGCAGGTTCTGCAAAGCATGGCGCCAGTTCTGGATCAGCCGGACGGGGCTTTTGCACGCTATGGTGAAGGTGCCCAGGGGCTGGTCATTGGCGCCAAACTGCCGCAGATCATTGCCGGCCTGCTGGCGCTGCGTCACGGTGAAGCCTTGCCGGCATTCCCTGAGTCCGCCGACAACCTGATCGCCCGCTTCCTGGCCCAAACACCCGGAGGCCTGACCGAAGAGCGTGAGCGCGCACTGCGCGTCACCCAGATTCTGCAGCTCGACCATGGCTTTAATGCCAGCACCTTCTCGGCCCGGGTGACGGCCAGCACCCTGGCGCCGGTTCAGAATGCCGTCTCGGCTGCGCTGGGCACCCTGCACGGCATCCTCCACGGTGGCGCTGACCAGGCCGCACTGGAAACGGCAGAAGAAGTCGGTTCTCCGGAGGCGGCCGAGGCCTTTGTCGACGAATGCATGGCGACCGGCCGCAAGGTCATGGGCATGGGCCACCGTGAATACAAGGTGCTCGACCCGCGCGCGCGTTTCGTCAAAGCCCTTGCCGATGAGCTGGCCCAGACGCCAGAGCTGCGCAACACTTATGACACCCTGGTTGCGATAGAAGATGCCTTCATGCGGCGCATGGCCGAGAAAGGCAAGGCGCTGTACGCCAACCTGGAGTTCTACAAAGGCGTGATTTATCGCGCGCTGGGCTTGCCACCAAGTTTCTTCACGGCGGGCTTTGCGATGGCGCGGGTGTTTGGCTACACGGCGCACTTTATCGAGAGCCGTCAGGACAACCGGTTGATCCGTCCTGGTGTGCGCTACATCGGCCGGGTACCAGGCTAAACCAGCGGCGGCATCACTCCTGCATCACTCCCGCATCAGTGTCAGCGTCCAGGCCTCGCTGCCTGGCGCTGATCCGGGCGCGACCGTAAAGCCGAAACCCGCCAGTAAGGTGGACATCTGCGATTGGGGCTCTGGCAGTGTCACATGGACGTTACGGCCGCCTTTGCTCTCTGCAATACCCACCGCGTGCCCGAGCATCCAGCGCCCCAATCCCTGACGACGAAGCGCTGGCGCGACTACCAACAGCAACAGCTCAAAATTGGTAATGTCCTGCTGGCGGAGTATGTAGGCAGCAACGGGCGTGTCATCCAGCAGGGCCATTCGAAGCATGCCGCCCTGTATCCAGCCCTCAAGGCGAGTGCGGTCCGGCTCGACGGTCTGCAGCAGTTGCCAGGGCACTTCTGACGGATAGGGATGCAGCAGGCGCAATGCCCGGAAGTTGAAACGGCTCACAGCCATCAGCTCAGTCCTTGCGTCCACCGGTGATGACACGCAGCCAGCTGGCGGCCCGATTGCGTGGCTTGCGGCCAGTGCTGGCCTGCGGCGAGCTTTGACTGCCATACAAACGCCGGGTCAGCACCCCGGCGAGCTTGTCATAATTGGCCCAGTTGTCTTCCACATCATAAATGTGTTCATCGTCCGGACCATTCTTGTCGAAGGTCGCCGCGAAATCGTTCAGGTACTGCACCTGATAATAGCTGTCAGCAAAAGCACGGCCGCGGGCATTAAGCTCTTCGGTACCAAAGCGCCCATCACCGCAGGTGATCAAGAACTCACCCGGCGTGAGATCGCGCATTCGCAGGCGCACCAGGGCATCGGCATGCCGGCGACTGAAGTCGTCGCTCAGCATCTGCAGGTTCGCACACCAGGCAAGAAAGAAGCCGGGCGGACAGGCTGCCCGCTCGATACTGCCGGCCAGCGGCATGTGGAGGTCTATGTCATCGATGATCAGCATGCCAAGTTCCAGTGGCGTCGCGTTCCCGGACTTAAGGGGCCAAGCCTGCCATGATAACGCTGATTGACCGGCGCGTAAGTCTCCCAGTAGTCTCGCCGCTCACGCACTGAAGGACGGACGGATGAAGCTGGCACTGATTACAGGTGGCTCGACAGGTCTCGGACAGGCCCTGACAGAGGCCTATCTGGCGGCGGATTTCGAGGTTCTGGAATTTTCCCGCTCCGGCGAAGGTGCGCACCATGTGAGCTGCGACCTCGGTGATCCGCAGGCGGCCTCTCAGGTGCTGCAGCAGCGACTGCGCGATGCGGCTGCCCGTGACGACTACGAATCCGTGGTGTTTCTAAGCAATGCCGGCGTTATCGAGCCCATTGGGCCGGTGGCCGCAAGCCAACCGGAACAATGGCAGCACAGCCTGCAGGTCAATCTGGTCGGCGCCATCACCGCAATGGGGCTGTTCCTGCAGGCATTTCAGGATCACAAAGGCCACAAAGTGCTCGCCAACGTCTCCTCCGGTGCCGCTCAGGCCATTATTCCAGGCTGGTCGCTGTACTGCGCGGCCAAGGCCGGGCTGGAGCACTTCATCGGCCATGTCGCTGTTGAGCAGGAAGACCAGCGCCACCCGATTACCGCGATCAACATCGATCCCGGGCTGATTGACACGCCAATGCAGGCGCGCATCCGCGACGCGGACCCGGACCAGTTTCCAGGCTTGCAGCGCTTTTTGGACTACAAGACCCAAGGCGCGCTAAAGTCACCCAGCGAGGTCGCGGCCAGAATCAAGGCCATCATCGACCGCCGTCCGGTAAGCGGCACGCGCTATATTACCGACAGCCTCGCTGACTGACCTCAGCGCCGCAGTGGCCTGGGTAACGGGTCCAGCGGGTTGGGCAGGACGGGACTGATGCCGCCATGTCGCACGCGCGGGAACTGCAGGTTGATCAGCTCACGAACCTGGCACTTCTGGTCCTTGCTGACATCGATCATCAGCAGGTAGCGGCCGGCTTCGATTTCATCGTGAAACGGTGCAATGCGGTAGTTTTCGCGGGTCCGTCCGAGCAGCACGCCCTGCCAGGCACCAAACAGAAACCCGGCCAGCCCCAGCAACAGCACGGTCAGCAGATTGACAGCCCAAGGCAGAACCGGCACAACGTAGAGCGCCAGACCCAGCGTCAAACCCAGCAGAGCCCCGATCAGGCCCAGTCGCTCACCGGAATGCAGAATGTCGAGCCGGTGCAGGGCAGAGGCCGAATGAATGTTGTGCTGATACAAGCCATCAGCGTTCTTCGACAGGACATGCAGGCGCCAGCGCCGCAGCCCCTCACCCTGCAGCGCGCCAGCCACCCGACACACGGTGTCGAGATCATCCGCCAGATAATAGAGCCTGCGCATCATCCCCCTCCGCAAAGGCACCACCTCTATAAACACCGGATCCGGAGAAGTGACAAGCTTGGGTTCGACAAAGTGTTAGATGAATTGACACTAACAATGCCGCAAACTAAGACCATCGAGTCGCAGATCCAGTCTATGCCACCAAAACCAGACATGGCTTCACGACGCCCGGCGCCGTACATCACTCCGGCAGGTCAACAGCGGCTGAACAGCGAGCTGCGTTATCTGTGGAAAGAAAAGCGCCCGGCCGTCACCAAAAAGGTGGCCGAGGCTGCCGCCATGGGCGATCGCTCGGAGAATGCCGAGTATATCTACGGCAAGAAGCAATTGCGGGAGATCGACCGACGCATTCGTTATCTGTCCAAGCGCCTGGATGAGGTTGTTGTCGTAGACCGGACACCACCGGATCAGAACAAGGTGTACTTTGGTGCCTGGGTCAAACTGCTCGATAACGATGGCACCCACAAGTCGTATCGGCTGGTGGGTTCGGATGAGTTTGACATGCACGAGACGTACATCAGCATCGACTCTGTATTGGCCCGCGCTCTTTTGCAAAAGCGCACTAACGATGTAGTTGAGGTTCGCCTGCCGGCAGGGTCACAACACTACCAGATCACAGCAGTCTGGTATGGAGAACCAGGGCACTCCTGAACAACCTTAAGCTGAACCAACCCTGAACCTTGCGCGAAAATACTTGCAAAAAACCCGGTCTGGCTGCGACAGCCGGCCCGGACGGCCACGTAAAACTTCCTGACTGAAACAGGAGGTTCACCATGTCACACCGTTCGAGTTTCACCTTGCTTCGCAGCAGCCTGCTTGGTGCAGGAATGCTGGCCATGGGCGCAGCCTGGGCCGCTGATGCGCCGGCATCGGGCCAGGGCAGCGACAATCCAACGTTTCCGATCGATCTCGCACCACTGACGGCCAAGGCTGATGCCCGGTTCGAGCGCCTCGACCAGAGCGGTGATGGCAAGATCACATTGGAAGCGTTTCTGAGCGCGGACCGTCGAGATCTGCACGGCGTTGCTTCTGAACGCGTTTATGGCGGCCGGGGCGGCGCTCGAGAGCACCGGATGCATGGTCGCCGCGGTGCCGATGCCGGCAGCCATGAACGTCAGGGCTGGATGGCTCGACGTGCGGAACGGCGCAGTGGCAACGACCGGGCGGAAGCTGCAGAGCGCCGAGACAGGTATAGGGCACAGCGCGTCGAACGTCAGGCCGACTGGCAGCAGCGGTTGTTCAGCGCGCTGGATACGGATGGCGACGGCCAGCTCTCCGCAGCAGAATTCGCGGCGCTGCCGGACGTGCGCGAACAGCTGCACCGTGAGGCGCTGTTCGAGCGACTCGACCAGAACAACGATGGTGTGCTGGATCGCAGCGAGTTTCCGCCGCGCATTGCGCGACTGGAGGCCATGGATCTTGACGGTGACGGTCAGGTAACGCGGGATGAAATGCGCCGCTACATGGCCGAACGGCGTGACGATCAGCGTAGAATGGGGCGGCGCTCGAGAGACTAAGGCACCGCGTGACTGACGCCAGCGACGAGACCCTGATGGCCAGGGTGCAGGAACGGGACCAGCAGGCGTTCGCGCGCCTGCTGGACCGTCATGCCCAGTCGCTGCGCAATTTCCTGTACCGCTTTAGCCAGAACACGGCGGACGCAGACGAACTCTGCCAGGAAACATTCCTCCGGGTCTGGCAGCATGCCGCCCGCTGGGAGCCGGGCCGGGTACAGTTCAACACTTGGCTGTTTCGCATCGGCCACAATCTCGCCATCGACCGCCTGCGCAAGCACCGTGAAACCATCAGCGATCAGCTGCCGGAGCAAAGCGATGAGAGCGCAGAGCTGAGCCAGGCGCTGTCCCGCGAGCAGGCCCGTGACACACTGCGGGCGGAGATCGCAAAACTGCCGGAAAGACAGCGTACAGCACTGCTTTTGTGCCATTTTCAGGGAATGTCCTACCAACAAGCGGCGGATATTCTCGAGGTAAGCGTAGAAGCCTTAGAGTCCTTGATTGCACGCGCCCGACGGCGCCTCAAACAGACCTTGAAACCCCTGGTGAAAGACATCGATATCGCATCATGAGCACAATGACACAAGACCAGTTCGACGCAGCCCTGGACATCTATGGACCAGACCTGCGCCTGTGGCCCTCGGCCCTGCAACAGCCAGCACAACAGCTATTGCAAAGCTCGGCATCCGCGCAGGCAGCGCTGAGCCTGGCCAAGCGCCTGGATGAGGAGCTCGATGCCAGCCTGCCACCGGCGCCTGCCCGCGGCCTGCCCTTGCTGAAGGAGCAGATCATGGCCAGGGTCCTGGCCTCCGGACCGCAGACCAGCCTGATTCTGCGCTTCTGGGCCTGGCTGCTGGCCGGCCCACGTCTGATGCAGGTGCTGCTGCTGCGTCCGGCGGTGCTGGCGATGATCCCGCTGATTGGCGGCTTCCTGCTCGGTATGAGCGTTGCCGACGTCGGCGGCGCCGATGACGACCTGGTTGCGGAAATGGTGTACATGGCCTTCACCGACCGCTTTGAGGGGTATGTCAATGGGCAATAGCAAGTGGCTGCTGACAGCTCTGGTGCTGTCGCTGATCGTGAATCTGGCGCTGGCCGGCTTTCTGCTCGGCCGCAGCAGCAGCCAGCACAGCGGTCAGTGGGGCACGCCCGACCCGGCTGCAGGCTATTTTCGCCTGATTGGTTTTCTGCCGGAAGAACGACGTGCCGAGCTGCAACCGCTGATCAAGGCGCACTTCGACAACATCCGGCCTGAGATACGCGAGACACGCCGCCATCTGCGCAGCATGTACGAGCAGCTCAACGCCGAGACCCTCGACAGCGCGAAGCTCGAACGCGACCTGACGGCGCTCCGGCAACTGCTCGGCACGACGCAGGAAGCCTCACACCAGACTTTCGTTGATCTGGTTCGCCAGATGTCTCCGGAAGAGCGGCAGCAATTGGCCGAAGCGATGCGGCGTCCGCGTGACGCCGAACAGGATCGCCAACGCGGCACGCGACCGCCGCCACCCGCAGCTGACGGCGACACCGGCAGCTAGGGTACCTCTACACGGCGGGGATCAGCGCTCAGAATCCGGCAGAAAGACCGGCTGCGCCGGTTCCAGCTCGCCAAGAAACGCCGCCAGAGAATCCGACACCTGCCGCACGGGCTTGTAACCGGGCTTCTCCAACAATACCGCGCCGGTGTCATTCTCCACACTCAGAAAGAGGTCAGAGTTCGGTTCGGTACAGGCAAAGAACACCGAGTACCCAACACCTGCCTGGCGCTTGGCGAGCGCGTGGCCGATCAGGTTCTCGATGAGCCGTTCCACATCCTGCGGATTCCACAACTGGATCAGGCTGACGTGGCCCTCGGGGGCCGTCATTTCCAGGCCACCGGACCAATAACGCCCGAAGTACGCCTTGATGTCCGGGTGAATCTCCAGCTCCAACGCCCGCTCCAGGCCGGCAAAGTCATCAGCCAGCGTGCGAGGCAGTGGGCGCCAGGGCACCAGCGCCTCGCCACCGGCCTGCTGCTCCGGGGGGCCAATTTCACAGGGCGATCGCCAGTCCGGGTCATAAGGCTCATAGAGCTGCGGCCAACGGGCCAGATAGCGCTCAACCAGCGCATCGAGTTGCTGTTCTACCTCTCGCATCCCGCTAAGATACACAAATGCAAAGCCTGACACTGCAACCGATCCGACACGCCCAGGGCACCGTGCGCCTGCCGGGCTCGAAAAGTATCTCAAACCGCGCGCTGCTGCTCGCGGCGCTGGCCAACGGTGACACCCGCATCAGCAACCTGCTGCGCAGCGATGACACCAACTACATGCTGCGGGCGTTGCGCCAGCTTGGGGTCACGGTACGCGAGCATGGCGACGACTGGGTGGTGAAGGGGCATGGTGGTCCGCTGATACGTACAAACGAACAGGTCGAGCTGCAGCTGGGCATGGCTGGCACCGCTTATCGACCATTGGTAGCAGCGCTGTGCCTGGGACAGGGCGACTTTAGCTTGCAGGGCAACGCCCGCATGCGGGAACGCCCGATTGGTCATCTGGTAGATGCGCTGCGCGAGCTGGGCGCCGACATTCGCTACCTGGAGAATGACGGCTTTCCGCCTGTCGCCGTTCGGGGTACCGGCCTGACCGGCGGACAGACCCGGATTGCCGGCAACATTTCCAGCCAATTTCTGACAGCGCTACTAATGGCGCTACCGCTGGCCGACAAGCCCACTCGCGTGGAGATCATCGGCGAGCTGGTGTCGAAACCCTACATCGACATCACGCTCAACCTGATGGCCCGTTTCGGTGTAGAGGTCTCACACCAGGACTACCAAGTGTTCGATGTTCCGGTCTCACCCTATCAGTCACCGGGGCGCTTCCTGGTCGAGGGTGATGCGTCCTCTGCCAGCTACTTTCTGGCAGCCGGGGCCATCAGCGGGCCGGTGCGGGTCGAGGGCCTGGGCCGCGACAGCATTCAGGGGGACACCGCCTTCGTCGAAGTGCTCCAGGCCATGGGCGCCAAAATCGACGTTGGTGAGGACTACATTGAAGTTGCCAGCGGCGCACTAAAAGGCGTAGACCTGGATCTCAACGCCATCCCGGATGCGGCCATGACGCTGGCCGTGCTGGCGCTGTTCGCCGAAGGTCCAACCCGCATCCGGAACATCTACAACTGGCGGGTGAAGGAGACGGACCGGCTGCATGCCATGGCCACTGAGCTGCGCAAGCTCGGCGCCACTGTGGAAGAAGGCCGGGATTACCTGGTCATCGAGCCGCCAACGGAACTGCAACCGGCGGAAATCGAGACGTACGACGACCATCGCGTCGCGATGTGTTTCTCACTGGCAGCGCTCGGCGGCGTTCCGGTCACCATCCTGGACCCGGGCTGCGTGGCCAAAACCTTTCCGGACTATTTCGAGCGCTTTGCCGAGATCTGTGCCTGACGTTCAAAGCGCCAATACTTCACCGGCATTCCTTCGTCGACCTCAACCGCATGCAGCCCCACCGCCGCCGCCTTGTCGACCAGATCAAACTGGTGCCAGGCGGCGAGGAAGGGCTCATACAGGCGTCTGACCAGTCCCCGGAAGTACAACCCGCGCCAGCCCCAGTGCCGGACCAGGCGCCCCAATGGCCAGTGCATCTGCACCGGCGACGGTTCCGCAATCACCAGCTGGCCACCGGGACGCAGCACGCGGGCCACTTCGGCAAGCGCGCGCTGCAGATAGCGCGGCGGAATTTCGTGGAATACAAAGTGCACCGCAACGCCGTCGCACCAGGCATCCGGCAGCGGCAGGTCCTCGACGATCCCCTGCAGTAAGGGCAGCTCCGGGTAACTGTTGGCGGCATGGATGAGCAGATAGGGTGACGGCTCCAGGCCCCAGACTTCCGCTGCCCCGGCGGCCCGGATCTGTGCCGCTGTGCTGCCGCCGCCGGTACCGACATCCAGCACGCGCTGACAACCCGCCAGGTCCTGCGCAATCCGGCTCCGGGAACGCCGCGTCTCGCCCAGCATTGAGATGTCAAAACCGCGCAGATAACCGCGCGTGATGTGCCTGGAAAAGTTACCGTTGGGCAGGCCATGAAACTCCTGCAACAGATAGGGCGGCAATAGCGCCCGGCCAGGCAGGTCGGGCGGCAGGC
>SKXG01000259.1 GCA_007128525.1 Pseudomonadales bacterium
AGCACCAGGGGTCGGTCGCCACTATAGGTAACTTCGATGGCGTGCACCGGGGGCACCAGGCGCTGTTGCGCCAACTGATTGAGCACGGGCGTGAGCGGCAGGCGCCCAGCGTGCTGATCACCTTCGAGCCGTTGCCGCGAGAATACTTCCGCGGTACGACCATGCCGTCGCGGCTGACCCGTTTCCGAGAGAAGGTGGCTCTGCTGGCCCCGCTGGGCCTGGATCGTCTGCTCTGTCTGCCGTTCAATGAGGCCTTGGCCCAGCGCAGCGCCGACTATGTGGTGCGTGAGCTGCTCGTCCGCGGACTGGGTGTCCACCATGTGGTCGTGGGCGATGACTTCCGGTTCGGACAGGGCCGGGAAGGCGATTTCGCATTGCTTCAGCGTTACGGCGCGGAACTGGGATTTGGCGTCAGTGATCTGGGCACGCAGGCCGAGGGATCCGAGCGGATCAGCAGCACACGGATTCGTGAGTTGCTGGCAGCAGGGGAACTGGTCAAGGCGGAGCACATGCTTGGCCATCCGTACTTTATTATGGGCCGTGTTGTTTACGGTCGGCAGCTGGGCCACACGCTGGGCGTGCCGACGGCCAATATTCAGCTGCAGCGCTATCGTGCAGCCCTTGAAGGCGTCTTCGTTGTGGAAGTGAACGGCCTGGATCGGCCCTATCAGGGCGTGGCCAACGTCGGTGTGCGGCCCACGGTCGACGGCCGGCAGCCGCTGCTTGAAGTGCATTTGTTCGACTACTCCGACAATCTTTACGGACGCCTGCTGAAGGTCCGGTTCCGGCACAAGCTCCGTGACGAACGCAAGTTTGAATCGCTGGATGCCCTCAAGACGCAGATTCATCGCGATATGGACCAGGCGCGGGCCTGGATTGCGACGCAGGGGCCATTGTCATGACGCTGCGCTCGACCAGTCTGTGGCTCTGGCTGGGCCTGGCCACCCTGATTGCCATACTGGATCAGATCACCAAGCGTATTGTGGTGCGTGTACTTGAGTATGGTCAGGAGGTGGTGGTCTGGCCGATGTTCAGTTGGGTGCGGCTGCACAATGAAGGCGCGGCATTCAGTCTGTTCAGCGAAGCCAGTGGCTGGCAGCGCTGGTTCTTCGTGCTGGTGGCCGTGGGCTTCACCATCTTTTTGGTTTACGAGCTGCGCCGGCTGCAGCCGGGCCAGTGGCTGTATGGTCTGGCCTTCGGTCTGATTCTGGGCGGCGCCTGGGGCAACCTCTACGACCGCCTGCTGGAAGGCTATGTGGTGGACTTCATTCTGGTGCACTACCAGCGGCAGTATTTCTTCCCCGCCTTCAATCTGGCGGATGCGGCAATCACCGTTGGCGCCATGCTCTGGATCGGCCTGATGGTGCGGGAAGCCTGGCAGGAACGTCGTGCCAGCGCCTCCGCCGATTAGTCATACACCCGCACACAACTTGTCAGGTAATGCAGCCATGGAAATTGCACCAGGTACCCGGGTCACATTGCACTTCGCCCTGCGGCTTGAGGAGGGCACCGAAATCGACAGCACCTTCGGCAAGTCGGCAGCCGAGTTCAGCCCCGGCGACGGCAATTTTCTGCCCGGCTTCGAGGCCGTGCTGATGGGGCTGAAAGCTGGCGACCGCGAGCGTTTCCAGTTGCCGCCGGAGCAGGCCTTCGGGCCCGGTGACGCGGACAACCTGCGGATGTTGCCGCTGAAGCAGTTCGGCGCCGACATCACACCGGAACCGGGACTGATGGTGTCTTTCCAGACGCCCGAGGGAGAGCTGCCCGGCGTGATCCGCTCTGTGGAAGGTGAACTGGTTATCGTTGACTTCAACCATCCGCTCGCCGGACGGACCATCGTCTTCGACGTTGAAATCCTGGACGTTCAGCCCGCCTGAGCCGCTCATCGGGCGGTTGCAACCGCTCGGTCCCGCCATACTTGGCCCTGGACGTGCCCCTACTTAGGCTTCAGGTCGGTCTAAGAGGGGTAGTTATGGGCGTGCATTCTCAACGCGGTCTGACGCTGGTCGAGTTGCTGGTAGCACTGGCGATCTTTGCCATCATCTCAGCGATCGCCATACCCGTGTATACGGGCTATAGCCAGCGATCCTATGACCGGGAGGCGCGGGCGGATCTGTTGGGCTGTGCGATGGCACTGGAGCGGCGCGCGGGTATCAACTTCGACTATGGCAGCACCGGTGGTGATTGGGAGGATGTCGACGGGCTCTGTGATCCAGCCACCACCCGCTACGACATCGAGGTCAATATCCCAGCTGGCGGTGCAACCTTCCAGCTTCGCGCAGAGCCTATATCAGGCAGTGCCGTCAACGACTGCCCAACCATCACGCTCGACTCCACCGGGCAGATGTCAGCCGTGCCGACGTCAGGAGCCTGCTCATGAGGGCTTGCGGTCGGCAAGGCGGTAGCCAGCGGGGTTTGACCATCGTCGAGATGATGGTGGCCTTGGCTGTCGCGGCGATTTTGCTCGGTGTTGGCGTGCCGGCCTTCAATGGTCTGGTGGCACAGCGAACCCTGACGACTCAGGCCAACGATTTTTTGATCGCGGTGCAGTATGCACGCAGTGAAGCCAGCCGGCGAGGCGAGCTGATTTCAGTCAGAGCGCAGGCAACGGCCAGCGGCAATGAGTGGGGTGGTGGCTGGTGTGTCGTCATTGGTACCGACAATGCCTGTAACGCGACCAACGACACCGTTCTGCGGCGCTTCCCTGCTATCGGCCCGAATACGCTGGCCGGTGACGGTGGCCTCGATGGTGAGCCTATCCTGACCTTCAATTCCCGTGGTGTGCTGACGCCGGCGCTCGAGGGTCAGCTGCACCTGTGCAATCCGAATGCGAATCGGGATCCCGGGCGTGAGTTGCGCCTGTCCCGAGTGGGTCGTGTGTCGATAACGGAGTTCGAGTGTCACCCATGATGATCCAAAGTAAATCCCGAAGTGGCGGCTTTTCGATGATCGAGCTGCTGGTGGCCGTGCTGGTCATGGGCATCGGTGTGCTGGGCATTACCGGCCTGCAGGTATTGAGCTTGCAGAACAACAGGGCCGCACTATTGCGCGGTGAAGCGGTGCATCTGGCTTACGACATACTCGACCGGGCCAGGGCGAACAGTTCGGCAGATTACGGTGGCCTGGCTCTGGAAGACGCGCCGCCGGCCTCGCCGAACTGCATGGACCAGAACTGTACACCGGCCGAGATGGCGGCGTTCGATCAGCGGCTTTGGAAGTGCGCACTGGGCGGCTTCCATGACAATGCGCTTTGCGACGAAGCGCGTGATTGGGGTGCGTTGCCGCCGGCGAATCAGCAAC
>SKXG01000145.1 GCA_007128525.1 Pseudomonadales bacterium
ATGACCGGTTGCTGGATGACCCGTGACGAAGGCGAGCTGACCCGGCTACTCGACAAGCGTGGGCGCAGCTTCGAGGACTTGCGAGCGCGTGGCCTGATATTGGGAACGCCCGACATGATCCGCGAACAGGTCGAGGCGCTGGGCCGGGCCGGTGTGCAGCGGGTCATGCTGCAATGGCTCGACCTCGCTGACAGGGACGGTATGCGACAGCTCGGCCGGGAAGTTGCCAGCCACTTCGCGGACTGAGCCTGGCCCGGCCGGCTTGCCAGACCAGCTTTCCCGACTGGCTTTCCCGGTCAGGAGGTGCAGCCGGATCAGCCGGACTGCACCTCGATCACCCGCCGGTCATCATTGCTGCGGCCCTGATCCCGAGGCACCTCGATGGTCAGCACACCTTTACGGAAACGGGCTGAAAGACCTTCATCCAACGCGTCATCCGGCAGCGACAGCAGTCGTTGAAACGCGCCATAGGATCGCTCCACCCAATGGTAGCTTTCATCCTCACCACTTTCTTCATGGCGCTTGTTGCCCCGTATCGTCAGCACCCGGTCATTGAGTTCGACATGAATGTCCTTCTCATCGACACCCGGCACTTCCAATGAGATCACGTAAGCCTTCGGTTTCTCCTTGATGTCGACACTCGGCTTGAGGAGCTGGCCGCTCTACTTTCAACCCTTCCCAAGCACCGGGCGATACGCGCTATCCGAAGGTCTGCAGGTGAGTGCCATACATTGCAGCGCTCAGGTCCAGTCCACCGACGGAAGCCACTCATACAGTTTCTGTTCAGGTTTGCTGCGGCAGCATGCCCCGAAGGGAAGGGGCCCTGTCCTGCAGGTCCAGCACTGCTTGCAGCGCCACGCCAGGCCACGCATGCTAGTCCCCTGCCGTACCGGTCACATGAAGCCGGACCCATCCCACTAGCGAGGAGGCGATGTGTTGAAGCTGTTGCGGTCCCTGACGTTACTTCTGGGCGGCCTGATGTTGGCCACTACTGCTGCACAGGCGCAGTACTTCGGCAAGAACACGGTTCGCTACGAGGACTTCGACTATCAGGTGCTGCGCACCGAGCACTTCGATATCTACTACTATGAGGACGGTGCCGAGCACATCGAACTGATCGGCCAGCTTGCCGAGCGCTGGTATGACCGCCTCACCAGCCTCTTCGACCATGACCTGACCCGCCGCCAGCCCCTGATTTTCTATGCCAGCGGCCCGCACTTCCGACAAACCAACACGACACCGGGCAGCATCGGCGAGGGGACAGGCGGCTTTACTGAAATTTTTCGCAACCGCGTGGTCATGCCCTATGCCGGCACACTGGCGGAGACCGACCACATTCTGGGCCATGAGCTGGTACACGCCTTTCAATTCGATTTAACCGGTCGCAGGGCCGATCCGGATCGTTTCGGCAATATACCCGGCGCCATCCGCATGCCCTTGTGGCTGGTTGAAGGCATGGCCGAGTACCTGTCGATTGGCGCCGAGGACAGCCAGACCACCATGTGGCTGCGCGATATGGTGGTCCAGGATCAGCGCATCGACCGCCGGCGACTGAATCACCCACGGTTTCAGCCCTACCGTCAGGGCCATGCACTGATCGCTTATATCGGCGGCCGGTTCGGTGACGAAGCCGTCGGACGTCTGCTGGTTGAGGCCGCCGCCGGAGGCAATGTCGCCGCCGCATTCAACTATGCCCTGAACATCAACGTCGATGACCTGCTGGAAGACTGGCAGTCAGAGATGCAAGCGCACTACGGGCCCATGATTGAAGCGGCCCAAACACCAGATGAAGTCGGCCGCACGCTGGAAGACGCCCGCGGGCGTCGGGATCAGCCCAATCTGCATCTGGGTCCGGCCCTGAGCCCGGACGGCTCGCGGCTGATCTATCTGTCGCAAAGGTCGCGACTGAGTCTGGATCTGTATCTGATGGATGTGGAATCCGGCGAGGTGATCCGCCGGATCACCCGCAGCGCGATTGATCCCCACATGGAAGCTTTGCAGTTCGTCCGGTCCGCCGGTGACTGGAGCCCCGACAGTGAACGCTTCGTGTACGCATCAATCCGCCGTGGACGCCCCGCACTGCAGATAATGGATGGCCACAGTGGCCGGGTGCAGGATGAGTTCGGATTCGATGAGCTGGGTGAAATCTTCAATCCGGTCTGGGCGCCGGACGGTCGCCGTATCGCCTTCTCGGGGATGCGTCAGGGCTTTACCGACCTATATGTGTTCGACACGGAAACCGGCGAGCTCGAACGTCTGACCGACGATCTATACGCCGCCCTGCATCCGGCCTGGTCACCTGACGGCACCCAGATTGCCTACATCACTGATCGGTTCAATGACTTTGACCGCACCATAGAAAACAACGAAGTCGACAACGACGGCATTCCACTGCGCGGCAAACCCCGCCTTGCGCTGATGAACATGGACAGCCGTGACATCCAGGCCCTGCCGACCACACATGGCGCCAAGCAGACCAACCCGAACTGGTCAGCTGATGGCCAGTCACTGTACTTTCTCAGCGATCTGCGTGGCACCAACAACATCTACCGGATCCATCTGGAGGACCGGGAGATCGTGGAACTGACCAATGTGCAAACCGGCATCAGCGGCCTGACGCAGCTGAGCCCGGCACTTAGCGTCGCCGGCCCTGATGACACCATGGCGTTCACATTGTTTGATCGGGCCGGATATCGCCTGATGCTGACCGAGAATGCCACAGAACTGGCAGGCACCCGGGTCTCGGACATCGACTATGACCCGCTGTGGGCCAGACTGCCCCCTGTCGAACGGCCAGAGTCCAAGATTGCTGACTATCTGGAACAACCACATTGGCTGCAGCTGCCGGAACCCGCCTTCGAGCGTCACGCCTATCGACCACAGCTACGGCCCGAATTCATGTCGCAGATCAGCATCGCGGCAGGTTCCGGCAGCTTTGGCACCTTTGCCGGCGGCGGCATCTCGATGTTCTGGAGCGACATGCTCGGTAATCACAACATGCTGACGCAGCTTGAGCTTGCCTATGTCGACGGCGAGTTAGTCAACAACAGCGCCCTGTTGGTCGGTTATCAGAATCGGGCGTCCCGACTGAATTGGGGGGCCTCTGTCAGTCAGGTTCCATTCATTTCCGGGCGCTTCACATCCGGCATCAACCAGGACGGCAATTTAGAGTTCCGGTCTGAACGGTTCTGGGAGATAAACCGGTCGCTTGGGGGCGGAATCGCCTATCCCTTTAACCGCGCCACCCGACTGGAACTCGAGACCGGTGTCCGCCACATTTCGTTCGAAGGCGAAGTGCGA
>SKXG01000367.1 GCA_007128525.1 Pseudomonadales bacterium
AGCACCACTGAGCCCCCTTCAAGCAGCCGGATCAAGTCGTGCGTTCAAGCAGCTCGTTCAAGCCACCAGGCAGAAGCCAAAATTGCGTTGCCAGGCCCCAGCGGCGAGAATAGCGGCCCCCCAAAGCCATGACTCAAGACTATGCCTTCTCGACTCGAGCGCGCCAATGCAATCCGCGCACTGGCCATGGATGCTGTGCAGCGTGCCAACAGCGGCCACCCCGGTGCCCCGATGGGCCTGGCGGATGTTGCCGAGATCCTCTGGCGTGAAGTGTTGCGCCACAACCCGAACAACCCGACCTGGCTCAATCGCGACCGCTTCGTTCTCAGCAATGGCCATGGTTCCATGCTGCTGTATGCGGTGCTGCACCTGTCAGGCTATCCGTTGCCGCTTGAGGCGCTGCAGAATTTTCGTCAGCTGCATGCCCCCACGGCCGGCCACCCGGAATTCGGTGAGTGCCCCGGCGTCGAGACCACCACAGGCCCGCTGGGGCAGGGTTTTGCCAATGCCGTCGGCATGGCGCTGGCGGAGCGCGAGCTGGCCCGAGCCTTCAACCAGCCGGACTATCCGGTCGTCAACCACCACACCTGGGCCATCGTTGGTGACGGCTGCCTGATGGAAGGTATTTCTCATGAAGTGGCATCACTGGCCGGGACGCTCAAACTCGGCAAGCTCAATGTCATTTACGACGACAATGGCATCTCAATTGATGGTGCCGTGGATGCCTGGTTCACGGAGGACGTTGCCGGTCGCTTTGAAGCCTATGGCTGGCATGTGATCCGTGATGTCGACGGCCACGATGCCGATGCCGTGGCGCGCGCGCTGGCCATGGCACGTGGCTCCGATGACCGTCCCACGCTGATCATGTGCAAGACCGTCATCGGCTGGGGCTCGCCTGGCAAGGCAGGTACGGCCGACGCGCACGGCTCGGTACTGGGTGATGAAGAGATCGCCCGCACGCGCGAACAGATCAACTGGCCGCATGCGCCTTTTGAGATTCCTGCCGAGATCTATCAGGAGTGGGATTGCCGCGAAGCCGGTGCGGAGCGGGAAGCCGACTGGCAACGCCTGTTCAAGGCTTATCAGTCCGCGCACCCGGAACTGGCCGCTGAGTTCGAGCGCCGCATGGCTGGCGAGTTGCCTGACGACTGGGATAAGGGGTTAGTGAACTTCGCGGTGAGTGCCCAGACTGGCCTGGAACCCCTAGAAACACGCAAGGCTTCGCAGCGTTGTCTGGAAATGATCGGGCCGAACCTGCCGGAGCTGTTTGGCGGCTCAGCAGATTTGTCAGGGTCCAATGGCACCAAGTGGAAAGGTGCGCGGGTCATGACCGCAGACAAGGGCGGCAACTACTACAGTTTCGGTGTGCGCGAATTTGGCATGACGGCCATTGCCAACGGCATGGCGCTGCATGGCGGCCTGATTCCCTATACAGGCACTTTTCTGGTGTTTATGGAATATGCGCGCAATGCATTGCGTCTGGCCGCGCTGATGGGCATCCGCAACATCATGGTGTACACCCACGACTCGGTGGCGCTGGGTGAAGACGGCCCGACCCACCAGCCGATCGAACAGCTCAGCAATCTGCGCACCACGCCAAATCTGTCTGTCTGGCGTCCGGCGGACTCAGTGGAAACCAGTTTTGCCTGGCAGGCGGCGATAAAGCGTCGTGAGGGCCCCACAGCCATCGTCCTGACGCGACAGAAAACTCAGGCGCAGATTCGCAGCGAAGACACCTTCGCCGCGATTCACCGTGGCGGTTATGTCCTGGTGGCAGAGCAGCACGAGCTGCAGGCCATCATCATTGCCACCGGCTCCGAGGTGGAGCTGGCAGTCGCAGCCGCTCGGCAGTTGTCGGCACGTCGGATCGGCGTCCGAGTCGTTTCCATGCCTAGCGTGGACACCTTCCTGGCGCAGGATGCGGAGTACCGGGATGCCGTGCTGCCGCCGGATGTCCGCTGCCGCGTTGCGGTGGAAGCTGGCCACCCGGACTACTGGCACAAGTTTGTCGGGCTTGACGGTGCGGTGGTCGGTATTGACCGCTTCGGCGTTTCGGCGCCGGGTGATCAGGCCATGGCCGAGCTGGGCATCACCACAGACGCCGTCACCGCGGCGGTGGATGGACTGCTGGGCGGCAAGTAAACGCGAACACAGGCATCTGCAACGGGAGCAGACAATGACGGTAGCTTTGATGTCGGATCAGAACCTCAAAGGCAAACGGGTCCTGATTCGGGAAGACTTGAATGCACCGGTCAAAGGCGGGCAAGTCACCAGTGACGCGCGGCTGCGTGCGGCAGTCCCGACCTTGCAGCAGGCACTTGATGCCGGTGCTGCAGTGCTGGTGATGTCTCATCTTGGCCGGCCGACGGAAGGGGCCGATGCCAGCGTGGAACCAGAAGCTTCCCTGGCACCGGTGGCCAGGCGCCTCGGCGAACTTCTCGGGCGCGAAGTGCCATTGGTCAGTGACTGGATCGATGGCGTCGACGTAGATCCAGGTCAGCTGGTGCTGCTGGAGAACGTGCGCTGGCTCAAGGGCGAGAAGGCCGATGACGAAGCCCTGGCACGACGCATGGCGGCGCTCTGTGATGTCTATGTCATGGATGCCTTTGGCACTGCGCATCGAGCACAGGCCTCGACCCATGCGGTGGCGCGCTTTGCCCCGGTTGCCTGTGCCGGGCCGCTACTGGCGGCGGAGCTGGACGCTTTGGGGCGGGCGCTTGAGGCGCCCCGGCGGCCGCTGATCGCCATCGTCGGGGGTGCCAAGGTGTCGACCAAACTCGATGTCCTGAACCGGCTGGCGGAAGTGGCCGATCAGATTCTGGTTGGTGGCGGCATCGCCAACACCTTTATCGCCGCAGCCGGTCACCCAGTCGGCAAGTCCCTGCATGAGCCGGATCTGGTCGATGCCGCCAAAGACATCGCCAGCCGCGTTCGCATACCCCTGCCTGAAGACGTCATCTGCGCCGGCAGCCTGAGCGCCGATGCGCACGGCACGTTGCGGGCGCTCGATGAGGTGGCGGACGATGAAATGATTCTGGACATCGGCCCGGTGACGGCCCGCTCCTGGGCGGCGGGTCTGGCGGCCGCCGGCACTGTTTTGTGGAATGGCCCGGTCGGCGTGTTCGAGTATGATCAGTTTGGGGAAGGTACGCGGGCGTTGGCCGAGGCCATCGCTGCGAGCGCGGCCTTCTCGATTGCCGGTGGCGGCGATACGCTGGCCGCCATAGACAAGTATGGCGTGGCCGACCGGGTGTCTTACATATCGACCGGCGGCGGCGCTTTTCTCGAATTTG
>SKXG01000096.1 GCA_007128525.1 Pseudomonadales bacterium
CCCCCGTGTCACGCTCGAATTGTCGGCCAAACAGGAAGTCCCGGTTGCCATGCATCAGATAGATTCGGGTCGTCTGGCTGAGATCCTGCAGCAGTGACCGCAGTGTCGTGGCACAGGGCGTATCATCATCATCACCGACCCAGACCTCGCAGATATCACCGAGCAGAAACAGGGCATCGACCTGCTGGTGTTGGTTGTGCAGCAGGTGGGTCAGGGCGCCAGTCAGATCGGGGGTGCTGTCATCCAGGTGCAGGTCAGACAGAAACAGCAGCCGGTCTGCAGCATCCAGGCGCAGCACATCCGGCAGGTCGAGAGCGGCGGGGGCGGTATTTGCCACGGTCGTCTCCTTCAGACAAAGCGCGCAGTCTACCAGGACGTTAGTATTCCGGTTTGACGCTATTTCCGGCCATGAGTATTATGCGAGCGCGTCGGCGAGAGCGGAACGCTGCGCCTCTCGGGTCTGGTCCTTCGCAGCAACCGCTGCCACTGTCCGCGGACGGCGGTCAGGTACTCAGCACCGCGATAGTCGCGAATTCCCTCTGGCCCCACCGGGGTATAGCGCAGTCTGGTAGCGCGCCTGCTTTGGGAGCAGGATGTCGGGAGTTCGAATCTCTCTACCCCGACCAGTTTTGTACGGGTGCCTTGCGCCCGGCAGCGAGCGCCCGTAGCTCAACCGGATAGAGCATCGGCCTTCTAAGCCGAGGGTTGAAGGTTCGAGTCCTTCCGGGCGTGCCAGTGCAATGGCTGTAAAAGTCGGGGCAATGGTTCTGAAAGAGCCTGTGCGGGCAGGTAACAGTTTCGCATGGTGGGCGTAGCTCAGCTGGTAGAGCTCCGGATTGTGATTCCGGCGGTCGTGGGTTCAAGCCCCCTCGTCCACCCCAAATTCTGGCGCCTGTAGGCGTGTCTGGCGCCTGCGGGCGTCTTGTTTTCAGGGAAGTCAAAAATCATGCAAGTCTCCATTGAAACCACAAGCGGCCTGGAACGGCGCATGACCATCGTGGTGCCGTCGGAAACCTTTGAAGACAAAGTCAAAACCAAGCTGGAAGACACAGCTCGCCAGGCCCGGCTGGATGGGTTTCGTCCGGGCAAAGTGCCGATCCGCGAGATTCGCCGTCGTTTCGGCAGTGCGATTCGGCAGGAGATCGCCGGGGAACTGATGCAGCACGCCTTCTTTGATGCTGTGCAGCAGGAGGATGTGACGCCGGCCGGCACGCCATCGTTGGAAATCGTCAACATGGATCCAGGTGTTGACCTGGAGTTCACGGCGACCTTTGAAGTCTTTCCGACCGTTGAGCTGGCGCCGTTTTCCAAGGTCAGCGTCAAGCGCTTGCAGGCAGACGTGACCGAGGCCGATGTCGATCGCGTCGTCGAGCATCTGCGCAGCCAGCGTAAAACCTTCAATCCGGTCGAGCGGGGCGCGGCAGAAGGGGATCAGGTCAAGATTGACTTTACGGGCCGGCTGGACGGCGATGTGTTCGATGGTGGCAGTGGTGAGGACGTCACTTTCGTGATCGGCGAAGGCCGTATGATCGAAGACTTTGACAAAGGTGTGCGGGGCGCCAGCGCCGGCGAGACCGTCACTTTCGATGCCACCTTCCCCGACGACTACAATGCCGAGCATCTGCGCGGCAAGACGGTGCAGTTCGAGGTCAGCGTCAAAGAAGTCGCTGAAGCTGAGCTGCCGGCACTGGATGAGGAATTCTTTGCCAACTTCGGTGTCACTGAAGGTGGTCTGGAGGCCTTTCGGGCTGAAGTTCGAAAGAGCATGGAAGGTGAGCTGGAAACAGCGATCAATCGCCAGCTGAAAGAGCAGGTGATGGCTGAGTTGGCTCGACTGCATGAGATTCAGCTGCCTGAGGCGCTGGTAAAGCGTGAGATTGACGCACTGCGTCAGCAGATGCTGCAGCAAATGCAGATGTATGGTCAGCAGGATGGCATGCCGGACTTTCCCGATGACCTGTTTCGCGATGAGGCCGTGCGACGTGTCAAAGTCGGACTGGTGATCAATGAGATTGTCGACACTCAGGAACTCAAGCCATCTGCGGAGCGGGTCCGTGAGCGGATCGAGGCCGAAGCCAAGAACTACGCCCAACCACAGCAGGTGATCGACTGGTACTATAGTAACCATCAACAGTTGCAGCAGATCGAGATGGCGGTCCTGGAAGAGCAGGTCATGGAGGCGGTCGTCGAGCAGGCGGATGTCACTGAGGTGCCAAGCGATTATGAGGCCGTGATCTCCGGTCGCGCCCTTGGCCACGACCACGACCATGACCACGACCATGATCACGAGCATCATCACGATGACAGTGGTGAGAAGTCCGGCAAAGGCTCAGACTAAGGTCTGAAGACAGGCAGCCTAAAGGAGAGAGTATTCATGACCGGAAGCAGGGCAGAGAGCGCACCGAATCCCAATGAGATCCACAATCTGGGTCTGGTGCCTATGGTCGTCGAGCAGTCCGCTCGCGGCGAACGCGCCTATGACATCTACTCACGGCTGCTGCGGGAGCGTATCGTCTTTCTGGTGGGTCCGGTGGACGACAACATTGCCAACCTGGTGGTTGCGCAGCTGCTGTTCCTGGAGTCCGAGAATGCCGACAAAGACATCTGGATGTATATCAATTCACCAGGTGGGTCGGTAACGGCCGGGTTGTCAATCTATGACACCATGCAGCATGTGCGCTGCAACGTGGCAACCATGTGCATCGGCCAGGCGGCCAGTATGGGCGCATTTCTGCTGTCGGCCGGTGAGCCGGGCAAGCGCTTTGCACTGCCCAACTCGAGGATGATGATCCATCAGCCGTCCGGCGGTTCCCGCGGCGTTGCTGCCGATATCGAGATTCAGGCCCGGGAAATCCTGGCCATGCGCGAGCAGCTCAACAAGCTTATGGCGGCGCACACCGGTCAGCCGGTAGAGCGTATTGCCGCCGATACCGAGCGTGATTTCTGGATGACACCGGAGAACGCGGTTGAATACGGTCTGATCGACGCGGTACAGCGTCCGCCAGCCCGCAAGCAGCTCTCAGTTGCAGACAGCAAGGCTTGAAAAATTGACCATATCCGAGCAAGGTAACCGGCAACAGCGGTTCCGAGGAAGTTGAATGGCTAACGATCAGGGCGGAAAGGGCGACGATTCAGGCAAACTGCTGTATTGCTCTTTCTGCGGCAAGAGCCAGCACGAAGTGCGCAAGTTGATAGCCGGCCCATCGGTATTCATCTGCGACGAGTGTGTCGAGCTTTGTAACGACATCATTCGTGAAGAGGTGCAGGAGAGCGGCGAGCAGAAAGAACAGAG
>SKXG01000364.1 GCA_007128525.1 Pseudomonadales bacterium
CACTTCAACAAAGGGGGGTTTAAGCAGTTTTGCGGAAGGTTGAATACCAATGCTGGCTGTGAAGCACTTGGAGAAATGTGCGGTACTGGAAAAGCCTGACGCCATCGCTGCCTCTGTGACCGAGTAGCCAAGCGCCAGGTACACGTATCCCACAAAAACACGGTAGCTGAGTCGATAGCGTGTGATTGGAATCCCGACTTGGGCGCGGAACAATTTGGTCAGCCGGGATTCCGACAGGTGCACGCGTTGCGCCAGTTCTTCGATGGAGAGATTTTCCCGGACGGTGGATTTGATTAGATCAGTGACCTGGATAATGCGGGGATCCAGTGAATGCTTTGGCCGTCCGGTCGGCGTATTGCCATCAAATATCAGTTGCTTGATGACCTGATAAGCGCTTTCTGATGAAACGCGCTCATCACGAACCCAACGCAGTTGCTCAATCAGTGTGGCCTCGTTACGGTGCTGATAGTAAACCCCATCAAATGCGACCTTCATTTGCGGAATCAATACATCCAGGTCATCGCCGATGGTGTTGAGGTAGCAGATGGCAATCACTGCACTGGAAGAATCAACATGTGAGGGCTGCACCTTGGTGCCTGCCGGCAGTAACACCGAACGGGTTGTGATCGCTGGCTGCTGTTTTTCCGGGTTGGACTTGTCAATCGGCTCCAGATAAAAGTGCATGGAACCGCTGAGGCACACGATCAACTGATCGGTATCTATCGTGAACTCACGAAGGGGTACTGGATCAACCGCAAAGTACGCAAGCCGGTCATGCCAGACATACATGCGTGCGACTGGACGGCCCTCCCCAATCGCATCGTCAGTGCATTCGTCCTTACCGGTGGTGGACATCGGTCTAATCCAATACTGCCGCATCTGGCGACTGATGGAGTCTATTTGCTACAGATCGAATTGCGGGTCGCAAACAGCTTCGAATGAGCAATGCCACCAACAATATATAGCACATCGTGATGAAGCCGTATGGATAACGGCCAAAGAAACTGCTGCCTGCAGCCGGCGGCAGTGGCACTTCTGTCAGGAAGCCGCCAGCTGTATCAAACGGGGTTTCAAAGCTGAGTCTGCCGCTGGGCAGTATCACGGCTGACGGCCCATTGTTCATGACATGGACCATAGGCAGTCGATTCTCGACGGCACGCAGTCGCGAGGTATGGAGGTGCTGGTAGGGTTGGCGGGTGTGCCCGAACCAGGCGTTACTCGACAAACCGATCAAGATGCGCTGTGACTGGTGCTGAGACTGTGACGGCGGTATGGCAGCGCCGCGGGCGGTGAAAGCGGGAAACAGCGTCTCGTAGCAGATCAATGGGACCAGGCTCAGGCCATTGGCGTGGAACTCGTTGGGTAGGTCGCCGGCTGCGATTTCGTGGAAAAAGTCACCCAGGTAGCTCTCCAGCCATGTCCTCAGCGGCTGGATGTGCTCAACAACCGGCAAGGTCTCGCCGAATGCCACGCGCTTGACCTTGCGGTAGTGGCCTGCGGGTTCGCCGTCGGCATCGAGCAGTTTCACGGCATTGAAATGGCGTTGGCGGCGACCCTCAGGTGTTGGGGCAGGCTCCATGTCCTGAAACAGCAGGGGAATGCCAAGTGCCGCGATTTGGTGCCGATAGGCCTCAGCCACATGGGGTTGAGAGAAGTAACCCTTAAAGCGGGCCTCCGGCCAGATGACCAGATCAGCACCATTGGCGGCCAGGTGTTCGGTCATGGCCATCTCCGGCGGGTGGCCACGGCTGAAGCCTCGGTATACCGGTGGGATACCTGTGTCTGGATACTCGTTCGGCTGCACCAGGCCGATGGTCAACGATGCCCAGTTCCCCTGATGACGTTCCCATTGATGGTGGCTGTACATCCCGAAGGCGAGCCAAAGACCCACAATAACCACCGCTGCCAGATTGTGTCGCGAAGGCGTGAGTGTGCGATGCGCCAGCCACCGTATCGTCCAGTACGCCAGCGTCAGATTGGTCAGTGCGATTACGGCATCCAGCCCGTGCACGCCTGTTACAGAGATGGCCTGCAGTGCCGCTGGAAAATAACTTTGGCTTTCACCCAATTGCACCGGAAACATCATGGGGAAGTGGGCGTAGAAGACAGCCACCAAAGCAGGAAAGGCCAGTATGGCAGGCGCCTGGAACCGATTGACCAGGCATCGAAAGCTGGCAAAGAGCAGCGCTGGCAGTTGCGCACAATAGATCCAGAACAGGATGGCTGCCAGCTGGCTTTGAGTGGCGCTATACCCCTTGAACAGGCTGAAAAAGTCAGCAATCCAGTAGGCGGCAAGATAATAAAACACCAATCCGCTGACGAAACCCCAGAGATAGCCGTTCAAGGCACTGCTGGTGTGGGTAGCGATCAGCAGCGGCACGAACGCAATCCACGTCAGCAGGTAAAGCTGCGGATACAAAAAGGGCAGTGCCAGCGCGATGCCGGTAGCGGTGGCCAGCAGACACTTGAGCCAGCTTGGGCAGATGATGCTCCTGTCAGCAGGCCTGGTAGCCGCATCAGTCGCCAACGTGCTGCTCCCGGCGCCGGAGCAATCGCTCGCGCATGCGGTTCTGAGACCCCCAGAGCCTCTCCGCATAGTCCGCCCCGAGATGTCGCTGCTGCAGATGGCGCTGTGCATCCAGATCGCTGAGTGTGGCAAGGGGCGTCGAGCCCGCCGGTTGCGCCAGGCTGTAGCGGTAGAGCCCCAGCAATACCTGTTCGAGATGCCGGCCCCGGTCTCCGGGAAAGCTTGATCGGTCTAAAATGTTAGCCCGATGCATATCAGGCTTCCTACCCTGATATTGCGGGAGTCCGGCCAGTAAATCAAGCGCGTGAAGACTTCGAAGCGGCTGAATCTGATGCCGGTTATGCCTTCCACCGCGAGGTCCATACTGCTCTCCTTCCGCAGCTTGCTGCGCCACAGACCGGCGCCCGTCCCGTAAAAGTAACTCGTCTGAGGGCCGCCGTCCTCCAGAAGATAATACAGCGAAAGCCCCGCGCGATAGGCCGAATAGTCGTCCTCCCCGTCAATGCTCTGCTTTCCCATCAGGTAGGTGGCGTCCAGACGCCAGTTTTCATCCTTCAATGCAACGCCGCCGCCATAGTGATCGCCAAGGTCATAACGGGTGCTCCTTTCGGAGATGGGAAGAAGCCATATGCCGTAGACCGAGATATAGCTGTTGTCCGCTGCGACAATGGATCCGGCGCTAAAGCATAACCCGAACAGGACAAACGGCAGGATGGCCGACACAGTTCTTTTTCCCGGCATGGGGGATTTCCTCTTCCTGGG
>SKXG01000044.1 GCA_007128525.1 Pseudomonadales bacterium
AAGATCATGTTGCCAACGAGGTGACCAACGCTCCCGTGCAGAAACATGGCGCTGAAGGCGTTGGCCAGCGTTGGCTCCGCGGACTTGAATCCGTGTCCGATCCAGCTGACGGCGGCGCGGGCCTGCTCGAACTCGTCGCGGGTCAGTTCCCAATAGCTGTTCTGGTCAATCGCCGATCGGACATGCTGGTCGAACTCAAAATCCCAGAAGATCTGCCAGCGCAGCGACTGCTTGGAAGTACCCTCGCTGCGTTCTGGTCGAAATGCCCGATAAACGTCCGCTTCCCGCTCGATCAACTGATAGCGGTCATAAACCTGAATGGCCTGATCAATGCGGTCGCCGTCCCGTACCTGCCAGGTAAAGAAGACCAGAACATTCAAGATGATCAGCAAGAGGGTGACCAGCGGCGGGTTGCGCCAGTCAGGCTTGTTCTCAATGGGCAGGATCAGCATGGCTCAGTCCAGTTCGGTGCTCAGGTTCAGCAGCAGCGGCACGTCGTTCCGGTTGTACAGGCTCAGATACGCAAGATTGCGAGGTTCAGTGGGACGAACATGAAACTGGATGCGTGTGCTGTCGTCGTTCAGGCTGCGTACGATAAAGCGGCGAAAGTCGTCCACCATTGCTGCTGTCGGATTCATTGGAGTTGTGTCGAAGAGCGCCAGGTAGCGATCCAGCAGGTCGTCCAGAATGTCATCAGGGTTGGTGTCGTCAATTCGGCTGCAATAGTGGAGCAGTCGCCTGACATAACCTTCGTCAACCAGTTCCAGTGATGCGCTGTGAACGACCTGACGCTCAAGCATCTGCATCAAGCTGAGCGGGTCCAGACCGGCGAGTTCGAAGCTGAGCGCCAGATTGATCGCCATGGCGCCGTGCTGCCGGATGCCTGCCAGTGCCGAAATGACCTGTGCGTCCTTGTCGAAGACATAGCCGATGTGTCCGTCGAGGCGAATGTCGTCGAATCCGAGCAGGTACTGCTGGCTCAACAACATGGAAACTCTTGACGGGCAGTCAGCCTGATAGATCGCTGTCATGGCGCGCGTGTCGCTGGCATAGGCCAGGTCATCGAAGCGTTGTACCAGCTGGCCATTGGCGTTCAGACGTACACCATCAGCGCGCAGCACCAGGCTTTCGGGAAGCTCGCCCCGTTCCAGTCTGCGTGACAGGTTCAAGGCATACCAGAAGCTGGGCAGCTCGATCGATAGCGACCGGATGTGTAGTGGATCGCTGTTTCCGCGTGGTCGAATCTGGATATTGCTGACGGAAAGCGTACCGTCCAGTCCAGCATTGGCCTGCCCAAAACTGATGTCTGCCACTGGGCTCATCTGACGGGCAACCTGGGTTGCTGCAGCTTTGACCTGAAGGTGGAGGTAGAGCTTGAGGCAGATCAGGGCAACCAGTGGTGCGGCTAAAAGAAGAATGATTTTGGTTTTCACGGTGATTGGCTCCATCCAATGCAGGCTCAATTATAGATGTGAAGAAGATAGTGCTTTGTGATCTGAATCAGAATCACGGTCTGTTGCAGACCGATAATTCTGGATCAGGTATGATGGACTCGATCAACGGAATTGTGGCGACCCAATAGAGTAGTTAGCACGATGTCGAACTTGAATCGGAAATCGTTGACTCTGTCGAATCTGTCGAATCTGGCGCAGCAGGTTGCGGCATGCCGGCAGTGTCCAAGACTGGTGGCGTGGCGGGAAACGGTCGCGGAAGAAAAGCGCGCGGCTTATCAGGATTGGTCATACTGGGGGCGTCCAGTGCCGGGTTTCGGTGACCCACAGGCGAAGTTGCTGGTGGTTGGCCTGGCGCCGGCAGCCCATGGTGCCAACCGCACCGGCCGGGTTTTCACGGGCGACCGCTCCGGTGACTGGTTGTACCGTGCCCTGTATCGGGCCGGCTTCGCCAACCAGCCGCAGGCGACGCATGTCGACGATGGACTGCAACTGCACGGTGCTTATGTCACCGCCTGTGTAAAATGTGCACCTCCTGCGAACAAGCCGACAACAGCTGAGCGTGATACTTGCCTGCCCTATCTGGCGCAGGAACTTGCACTGCTGACGCAGGTCCGTGTGGTGATGGTATTGGGCAGTTTCGCTTATCAGGTTATGGCGCGGCAGCTGAGCCTGAAGCCCAGACCGGCTTTTGGTCATGGCGTTGAAGTTGCCTTGCCCGATGATCGCGTTCTTCTGTGTGCTTATCATCCGAGCCAGCAGAACACCTTTACCGGCCGCTTGACTGAGCCCATGCTGGATGCGGTATTCAGTCGGGCACGAACACTTGCCGGCATTTGACCGACCAGTAACGGGAGAAGCTGTGGAAACTGTGGTCCGCATCGAGGGCCTTGAGAAGACCTATGACGGGGGTTTTCAGGCACTGAAGTCAGTAGATCTGGACATTCTGCGCGGTGAGATTTTTGCGCTGCTGGGTCCCAATGGGGCCGGCAAGACAACGCTGATTGGCATTGTCTGTGGTCTGGTGAATCCCAGTGGCGGACGTGTGACCGTCGGCGGCCACGACATTCTGCGCGATTTTCGCAAGGCCCGGAGTCAGATCGGTCTGGTTCCACAGGAGCTGGCGACCGATGCCTTTGAGACCGTGTGGCGCGTGGTGAATTTCAGTCGCGGGCTTTTCGGCAAGCCCCGGAACCATGCCTACATCGAGAAGCTGCTCAAAGATCTGTCGCTGTGGGATAAGAAAGACGAACAGTTGCAGGCGCTCTCTGGTGGCATGAAACGGCGTGTCATGATTGCCAAGGCGCTGTCGCATGAGCCGAGCATTCTGTTTCTTGATGAACCTACCGCCGGTGTGGATGTCGAGCTGCGTCGTGACATGTGGGAGCTGGTTCGGGGGCTGCGGGCCAACGGCGTCACCATCATATTGACGACGCACTACATCGAAGAAGCGGAAGACATGGCTGATCGCATCGGCGTCATCAACCAGGGTGAGATTATCGTGGTTGATGAGAAGGCAGCACTGATGGAGAAGCTCGGGCGCAAGGAGCTGCGCCTGCAACTTGATCAGGCCCTGCCCGGTGTGCCGGACACCCTCGACGGTTACGCGATTGAGCTAAGCGAGGATGGTTTCGAGCTGGTCTACAGCTTTGACATCCGGCAGGAGCACACCGGTGTCGCCGAGCTGCTGCGACGCCTGTCCGAACAGAACATCGAATTCCGCGACTTGCAGATGCGGCAAAGCTCGCTGGAAGACATCTTTGTCAGTCTGGTACGGGGACGATGATGAACATCTATGCCATCAAGGCGATTTACCTGTTCGAGATGCACCGGATGG
>SKXG01000327.1 GCA_007128525.1 Pseudomonadales bacterium
CAATGTCCGGACAGTCCAGGCATCATCGCCGCCGTCAGCACCTGCGTCGCCAGCCTCGGCGGTTCAATCCGCGAGGCCAGCCAGCATCTCGACGCCCACAGTGGCTGGTTCTTTATGCGCTATGACATCGATGCGGACAGTCTGAGCCTCAGCTTCGATGATCTGTCAGCGGCATTCGAGCCTGTCGCCAGCCGCTTCAACATGCACTGGTCACTGCGCGATGCCCGGCAACCCAAGCGCGTGATGATACTGGCGAGCCGCGAAGACCATTGCCTGGCCGACCTGCTCTATCGCTGGCGCAGCAGTGACCTGCCCTGTGACATTGTTGCCGTTGCCGCCAACCACGACCGCCTTAGCCCGCTTGTTGGCAGTTACGACCTGCCCTTTCACCATATCCCCATTGACAAAGCCGGCAAGGCTGCTGGGTTTGAGCAGATGCAGCAGCTGTTCCAGGACTACCAGGCCGATGTAATGGTGCTCGCCCGCTTCATGCAGGTACTGCCCGGCGAGCTGTGCCGATCACTCAGTGGCCGCATCATCAACATTCACCACTCCTTCCTGCCTTCCTTTGCCGGCGCCCGCCCCTATCACCAGGCTGCGGCGCACGGTGTGAAGATCATTGGCGCGACCTGTCACTACGTTACTGAGGATCTAGATGCCGGCCCGATCATCGAACAGGACGTCATTCGCGTCCATCATGGCGACACTGCAGCAAGGATGGCACGCCGTGGCCGCGATGTGGAGAAGCTGGTCCTGTCACGGGGCCTTCGCTATCACCTGGAAGATCGCGTGCTGATTCATGGCAACCGGACAGTCGTGTTCAGCTGAGTCGGATCACGGCCTCAGGTACCGCAGAAGGTTGCCCTGACGACTTCATCAGGTCGCGGCGGGCGGTCATACTCAGCCAGACTGGCGTCAGACCGATATGGCCTGGCCAGCGCATCAACCAGATGATGGAAGGGATCATAGTCCTCCCTATCAACAGCGGCTTCGATCACGGCCTCAAGCTGATGATTGCGAGGAATGCGGGCGGGATTATGCTGATCCATCAGCGTCCGGATGTCCTCCGAAGTTGAAGCTTCCAGCGTCAGTCGTTGACGCCAACGGGCCAGCCATGCCTGCACTTCAGCCTGTTGGCCGGAGAACAGCGCCAACAGCGCCGGCTCATCGTCGTGCAGTGCCGTGGACAGCCGCCGAAAGCTCAAGGTGAAATCGGCCTGTCCGGCCTGCATCAGCTGCAGATAGTCGCGCACCAGATCCGCGTCACCCGGATGCGCCGTCTCTAGTCCCAGCTTGGCGCGCATACCGGCCAACCAATGGTCTTCGAAAATGCGCGGAAACCGCTCAAGCAGCGCTTTCGCCAATGCAACAGCCTCATTCTGATCGTCTGCGATCAGTCCGAGCAGGGTCTCCGCCAAGCGCGCCAGGTTCCACTGCGCGATGTGCGGCTGGTTGGCATAGGCATACCGGCCTTGAAGATCAATCGAGCTGTAAACCGTTGCCGGGTGATAGTGGTCCATAAAGGCGCAGGGGCCATAGTCAATGGTCTCGCCAGACAGCGCCATGTTGTCCGTATTCATCACGCCGTGGATAAAACCAACCTGCATCCAGCGCGCAATCAAGCGCGCCTGCGCCTCCTGCACCGCTGCAAGCAAGGCCAGTGCCGGCACCGATGCCTGCGCGGCGTCTGGATAGAGACGCTCAATCGCATAGTTTGTCAGCGTCTCAATTGCCGCTCGATCGTGACGGGCTGCGAAGTACTCAAAGCTGCCGACACGCAAGTGCCCACGTGCCACACGCACCAGCAGCCCGCCCGGCAGCGCTGTCTCCCGAAAGACTGCTTCTCCAGTGCGCAATACCGCCAGCGCTCTGGTCGTCGGCACACCGAGCGCATGCATGGCCTCACTGACCACGTACTCACGCAGCGCAGGACCCAATGCAGAGCGGCCATCACCCATCCGGGAAAACGGTGTCCGGCCTGAGCCTTTGAGCTGCAGATCCCAACGCTGGCCCTGCGCATCCACCACCTCACCCAACAACAGCGCACGCCCGTCACCGAGCTGTGGCACGAAGTTGCCAAACTGATGACCGGCATAGGCCATGGCCAGCGGCGCTGCACCAGCAGGTACGCGGTTACCGCTGAGCATGACAAGGCCTTCAGCGCTGGACAACCAATGCGGATCAAGGCCCAACGCCGCCGCCAGGTCTGTGTTCAAACGCAGCTGCTCCGGTGCAGACACGGGCGTCGGTGCCAGGCGCGCATAGAAGCGCTCCGGCAGCCGGGCGTAGGTGTTGTCGAATATCACTGACATCAGGATCCTGCAAAAGCAATGAGAAGCATGGCGCACAGAGCGCGCCGCACAGGCGCTTAACCCGTCGAACTTTTGAACTGCAGGTGAAATCCGCACAGTCCCTGCGCGACAAAGGGTTTGAAGCGGTGGAGATCACCAGCGGCGCGTGCCTTGAGCAGCTGCCGCGCCAGTGGTTGAAACAAGGTCTCGCCACTGGTTGGCGTCGCGGGATCAATGTGGACAACGATACCGCTGGCGCCGGTCTGCCGGCTCTCGGCTATGGTCTCGTCAAGTGCCTTGCTGGCCTGCGACAAGGTCGCACCGCGCAGATCCAGTGTGACATCTGCTTCACCCGGGAGACCATCGAGTGCGGCAAGTTTCTCGGGGTCTATGTCTGACATCCAACATCCTGCAGATTGATTGCAGCCATGGTAGGTCAGTTGGTGGCGGATTGGCCAGCAGCCCCTGGCACCAGCGGCTGCGGGCGCGCCAGGCCAACCAGCGACATGCCAATCGCCGACGCCAGTGCCGCCGCAGCAAAGCTGGCGTGATAACCGTCGAGCCAGTCGTACAGCACGCCCATGATCAGCGGGCCTGCGGCGACACCGACTGTCGTTATCAGCTGGCTGACCGAGAAAATCCTGCCGTAATCCCGAACGCCAAAGACTTCTGCCAGGATCAACGGCTGCAGCATCAGAAGGTTGCCAACCGTAAGGCCGAAGAGCACCGCCGAGACCAACAACCAGGGCGCGTTCATGAAGCTGGCCAGAGCCAGCATCGCCATCGTTTGCCCGAGAAAGCACACCAGCGCAAACCGGCGTGTGTCGACATACAGCAATAACCACCCGCCCGCGAAGCGGCCGACAATACTGGCCAGTGCCATCAACGACACAGCCGTGGCCCCGGTGCTGCTGCTGACGCGGGTTGCAACCAGATTGAACAGGTGCGCGATACCACCAACCTGTGCCAACATGGCCATCACCCAGG
>SKXG01000198.1 GCA_007128525.1 Pseudomonadales bacterium
TGGACAGGCGGGTCAGCTCCCGTAGCAGCGGATCCTTGCGCGTCCGGCGCTGCCGCCAGAACAGCGTGATCACCACCAGCAGCAGGCTCATGGCGGCGCCCGCCAGGAACGCCAGCGCCATTCGCGCCGGGGTGATCTCGCCAAGCAGGTTGCGCAGGTAAAGGTATTGCCGATCAGCGTCATAGCCAACAACGCGCAGGTTCCAGCGATGCTCCAGAGACTCGATCAGACCTAGAGCGCCGGCCAGCAATCCGGTCCCACCCAGCCTTGCGTTCGCCAGCATTGTCAGGCCAGCGCGCTCATCATCGCTGAGCACTGCATCCAGGCCCCGTTCGATGCGCGATGGCGCCACCGCGGCCGTTGGATCAACCCGCACCCAGCCCTGGCCGTCGAGCCAGACCTCGGCCCAGGCATGCGCATCGTACTGGCGTACCACCAGGTGCCCGGTCCGCGCATTGATGCTGCCGCCCTGATAGCCACCAACCATACGCGCCGGAATACCCACACTGCGCAGCAGGTATACCAGCGCCCCCGCATAATGACTGCAGAATCCGGTACGCGTGTCGAACCAGAATGCGTCGATATCATCCGGGCCATCCAGCGTTGGCGGCTCCAGCGTGTAATGAAAGGGCAGCTCACGAATGTGCCGTAGCAGTGCCGCCACGAATGCCTCGTCGGAGTCGAGATCGGCATAAAGGCTGCGCGCAAAAGCCCGGGCACGCGGATTGTTTCCCAGCGGCAGCCTGGTTTCACGTTCGCGCATACCATCCGGCAATGCGAGATCCAGTCCGGCAACCGGCCGGCTCTCTACACGATAACGAAACAGGGACTTCACCGGCTCCTCGGCCTGCAGGCGAAAGTCACGCGTCAGCTGCATGCCCCGGCTGCGCGGCAATGGCATTTCCAGTGCGAACAGCCAGTCCCGCTGACTGGGCTCCAGCAGCACTTCGTAGTCAATCGCATCCGTTGCCGCAGCCAAGGGCCTGATGCCGCCACCAGCGGTGTCCTCGGCGTCACTGGCACCAGCCCGATACAGGCGCTCCGCTTCTCCCGAACCCAAATACGGGCTCTGCAGCTGTCGCCAGGTCCCGTTGTCATAACTTGAGTACACCAGCCCGCGCCAATAGAGCTGGTCCGGATTGGGCGGGATGCCATCAAACTGCACGCGGAAAGCAATCTGGTCTGATCGGCTCAGGCGAGCAATGGCGCCGGGTCGAACCTCATCTGAAATGCCCGTGGCAGTGCCGCCCGGCATCGGCACACTCCAAAGTGGTGCGATGCGGGGAAAGAACAGGAACAGAATCAGGGTCAGGGGCACCGCCTGCAGCAACAGCCGGGCGGACAATCCGAGTGCGGGACGGACGCGCACCTGGTGATGCATCTGGTTCAACCCGATCATCGCCGCGGTGACGACGGCAAAAGCCAGTACCTGATAGGCCGCAACATAGATGGATTGATCAAACAGAAACTTGGTGCCAATTACGAAATACGCCAGGAAGATAACCACGTAGGCGTCCCGTCGGCTGCGCATCTCCAGCAGCTTCAGGAAAAAGGCCACCACCAGAAGTGCCGTGGCCGACTCCAGGCTGAGCGGGCGTGCGCCACTGAATGCGACGGCGAGCGCTGCACTGAGGGTCAGCGCTACTTTCAACCAGCGCCGGGGGTAGCCAACGCGACCGAGCAACAGCAGCCAGCGCCAAATCCCGCACAACAGCCCGGCCACCAGTATCCATGGCGACAGGTCGGGCACCAGCGGCGCAACCACGGCCGCCTGCGCGACCAGCAGCAGCACTAGGCTGTTGCGTGGCAACAGATAGCCACCGGATTGGCCGGGATCCACCGGCCGGCGGCCTCGATCGGTCGGTGCCGCAGTGCTGTGTGCGTCAGTGGCCATAGAGAGCAAGCTCCCGGAGCACGCGCTCCAGATGGCCCTGCCCCACCGCCGGCGCCAACGTGACCGGCGGCAGTCGCAGACCGAAGCTCTGGCCGCGCCGATGGGCACGCAGCGCCTGTCCGCACAGCCGACTCAACCGCTCCTCCACCGGACCGGTCAGGACCGAGAAATCAAGCATCAGCTGCGGGTCCTGGTAGCTTGCGTATTCCTTGACCAGCAATTCATCCGAGCGGGCATAGGCAGGCCAGAAAATATGCCGGATTTGATCGCCGGGCCGGTATTCGCGCAGCGCCGTAAAGTCATCACTGCCGCGTGGGTCCACCAGCTCGCCATCCTCACGGTGTCCGGATCCGGGCTGACCGGCGTCATCCAACAAGGGGCGAGGGTAAACCAGTGCGGCCGCCTGCAGATCCACCCATGTCCAGGCACGCAACAGGCCCAGTGGATAGTAGGTTTCAACCAGCAACCGGCCCGGATCGAGCCAGCCCCGCCGCCTGGCCGGATAGAACAGACGAACCACTGCGCTGTCATGCTGTTCCAGTTCTGCCCAGCGCGGCACCGTACCTGGCCAGCCAACCTGAATGCCTTCACGAGGCCGAACCGCCGGTCGCGTCACGCGGATGCTGAAAGCCGCCTCCTCACCGACGAAACACGGATCACTGCCGGCCAGTTCAACCTGCAATCCGGACAAATTGCTGTAGGTGTACAGAATCGTGACCACAAACAAACTGCCAAGCAGAAAGGCGAGCGCGAAAACCAGGTTGTTCTGGTAATTGATGGCGCCTAGCAGCAGCAGCAGAATCAGCCCGCTGTAGGCGAAACCCGTAGCGGTTGGAAAGATGAAGATGGAACTCTGGCTGAGTCGGATACTGCGGCTCGGTGGGATGCGGCGGTCCAGCCAGCGCCAAAACCAGCTTTGCCTGTGCTTTGCGCCGTTTTGCGCCTGTTCAGCCGAGGACATCGACGCTGGCCAGTAGCTTCTGCGCCAGGGCGCCTCCGCCGTGGCCGCTGAAATCCGCTGCCGCCCGCAGACGATGCTCGACTACTGCCGGCAGTACGGCCTGTACGTCTTCCGGCAACAGGTGCTGACGGCCCTGGATCAACGCCCAGGCCCGCGCACTGTGCAGCAATGCCAGTGCGCCGCGTGGCGACAGGCCATAGGCAAAGTCCGGCTGGTGACGGCTGAAGTGCACCAGTCGCTGGACGTAATCCACCAGCGCATCCGAGGCTCTGACCTGATCCACGGCAGCTTGCAGGGCCAGCAACTGTTCGGTCGTCAGCAGCGCCGTCAGACCATCGAGCTGGCTGCGCCTGTCGCCGGCACGCAGCAGTTCCCGCTCCGCAGCCGGGTCGGGATATCCCAGCTCGATCCGCATCAGGAA
>SKXG01000136.1 GCA_007128525.1 Pseudomonadales bacterium
CGAAACAGGATGCGCCACACACTGGTAATCGCAGTGGCGTACCTGCCGCTGGCATCCGGCGTCGCCACGAGCATCATGCCGGCGTGCTCGACATACAGAAAACCAGCACCAAGTGCGCCGAACAGCAGCAACCAGGCCATGCCCTGCGGTGTCAGCAGAAAAGCAATCAGATCTTCATTGCCAATCATGGGCTCGCCGGTGAGGCTGATCAGCCCCCCCAGCAGCCAGGCAGCAGCCGGCGCCAGTGTCGTTACCAGCAGAATGCTGAAATAGATGTGAAAAGCCAGCAGCGGGCGGCGGTGATACCGAATGCCGTCCCAGACTGAGCGGCCCAGTTCCAGGGTTGACCACATAAGCAGATTGTCAGCACGGCCCGGAAAGCGCAGTTCATGAACCGCGCCAGGGCCTGTTCTCACGTCCGAGGTTCAACCATCCTGCCCGCCCGCCGGGTCCAGGGCAACCGCGGTCTGAATCTCCTGCTCGAGTTCCTGCAATCGATACGGCTTGGAGAGCAGACGTACACCCTTGGGCACCCGTCCATGCCGAACAGCGGCATGCTCCGTATAGCCGGAGGTCAGCAGCACCGACAGCCCCGGTCTGAGCACCAGCGCCCGCTCGATCAGTTCTGCACCATCGATACCGCCCGGCATGACCAGGTCAGTGAACATCAGGTCGAACGCGGCCTCGCCTTGCAGCCACTGCAAAGCCTCTGGACCACTGGTGACCGCGCGCACGTCGTGTCCCAGATCCTTAAGCAGCCGTGATACATGGTCCCTGACCAGGTTGTCATCCTCGACCAGCAGGACGCGCAACTGCTGACCGGTCTGCTGCGGGCGCACCGGACGTGGTGACACAACGTCAGCAGACTCTGCGCGTGGCAGAAAGAGCTTCACTGTGGTGCCAACACCAGGCTCGGAATAAAGGCGCACCTGACCATCGGACTGCTTGATAAAGCCGTAGACCATGCTCAGGCCCAGGCCACTGCCTTTGCCTACAGCCTTGGTGGTAAAGAAGGGTTCAAACACTTTGCGCTGGAGTTCTGGCGACATACCTGTGCCCGTGTCCGTCACGGCAATGCACACATAATCGCCAGCCTTGAAGTCAATCTCGGCAGCGTCAGCGGATATGCGCGCATTGCTCGCCTCGATCAACAGCTGCCCGCCATTCGGCATGGCATCACGTGCGTTCAGGCTCAGGTTCAGCAACGCACTCTCAAGCTGTGTGGCATCCGCCAGTGCCGGCCAAAGGTCTGGCGCGCAGACCAACTCCAGCTCCACATGCTCACCCAAGGAGCGCCGCAACAGCGCCAGCATACCGTCCAACAAGGCGCCAATGGCACGCGCTTCAGGCGCCAACGACTGGCGGCGCGAGAATGCCAGCAGCTGAGCGGTCAGCGCGGCGCCGCGCTCGGCAGCCCGCCGGTTCATCGCGGCGAGCTGCGCCAACTCACCATCGAGTGACTCTTCCAGCAACTCGGCATTGCCGATGATCACAGTCAGCAGGTTGTTGAAATCATGCGCCACCCCACCTGTCAGCTGCCCCACCGCCTCGAGACGCTGCGCCTGGCGCAGCTGCTGCTCCATGGCAAAGGTTTCGGTATCGTCCTGACAGACAAAGGCGATCGCCTCTATTCCTGTGTCGTTCAGGCAAGTGTCATTCTCGACGCGGCTGAAACTCATCCTTGCTCGCACAAGGTGTCCGGCCCGGGACTGAAGACCAAGCTCGATCTGCCAACTCTGCTCCGGCTGCTGCGGATCCTGAATCACTTTCAGCAGATCCTGCCAACGTGTCCGATCCTGCTCAATTAACAGGTCTGCAAAGTCGCGGCCGACGGCATCGTCTGTGTCCAGGCCCAACATTGCGCAGAACGTCTGATTCAGGTCCTGACAAAGACCGTCCGGGCTCAGCCAGCCGATACCGGCCGCGGCACGGGAAAACAGCTGCCGGAAGTGCGCTTCCCTCGCCTGCAGCGCAGCCTGTGTCTCCGCCATGCTGCGCGCCTGCTCCTGACTGTGCACCCAGGCCTCCCGGTATTGCGTAAACAATTCCATGATCAGCGCAAACGCAATGTAGCTCAGCGCGTAGACCACCAGCGTCGCCATGGTGCTCATGTCCACCGGACCCAGCGACAACCTGGCAACGACCAGCAGGAGCGGCGTCAGCAGAATCATCCAGCTCAAGTAATGCCCGGAAGGCATGATGTTGACGAATCGATTGAGCGCCAACAGCGGAAAGAACCACAACAAATAGACCAGGAAGCCTTCCAGAACACTGGCATCACGCATCGACAGCAGCGCGCCGGCCGTCAGGTACAGGCAGAAAAATGAGCTGGTGTAGGGAATGACCCAGGGAATGCGGTCAAAAGGCCAGATCAGCATGACGGCCAGCAGCACAGCGGCAAACGCACCTGACGATCCGATCAGCCAGATCTCGAACGGCCCCATGGCACCGGCTTCGGGTGCCACTATGACGCCAAAGACGGCACCGACCAGGACGACTGCCAAGGCAATCAGCATGGTTGTACGGGCACCCCGAAACGGAGCGGCTCCAGTACCATTGGGCTGCGGTGTGCTGTTGCTGAGAGGTTGGGACATGACTGTACGCAGGCGAGTCTCACAGGAGACTAGGCCAGGGATGGCATACCTGCCAGCGGCCCCCTAACGCGTTAGCCACTTTCGCCAATTTCGGTGGCACCGGCGCGCTGGTACTACAATGCCGAATTCGGAAGCTTCGCTGGAGTCTGGAGCTGTTATGTCCGTAATGCAAAGCCCCCAGTCCGGGCCACTGTTCGACGTTGACGAGTTCGACGTCATCTATGCCGAGCCTGACGGTGAAGGCCTGAAGGCCCGCATCTATCAGCCGGTCCGCCATGAACGAGAATCGCCGCTACCAGCAGCCATCGATGTGCACGGCGGGGCCTGGAACAGTTATGACCGCAAGGCGGGCGCATACTACGACCGGGCTCTGGCCGCTCGCGGCATGCTGATCATGGCCGTTGACTTCCGTCAGGGTCCAACCTTCCAGCACCCGCTGGCCAGCCGTGATCTGGTGGGCGCCATTCGCTGGCTGCGCCATCAGGCATCGGCACTGGACGTCGACCAGGCCAGCATTGGCCTGATCGGCAGCTCTTCCGGTGGCCACCTGGCATTGCTCGCCGGTCTGGCTCCGGATGCAGACATGCACCAGGGCACCCGACTTGTTGCCGATGGTAAAGACCTGGACAGTGCGGGCACTGACGCGTCGGTCCGCTACGTCA
>SKXG01000085.1 GCA_007128525.1 Pseudomonadales bacterium
CCGGACGGCGACAACCGCACAGCTGGCAAGGCCGCCTTCGGGCACGCGGTCGAGACGCTCCTGATCTGCGAACAGCACTTTGGCGCCGCTGTCCTTGAGGCCGAACAGCATCTCGTCGGTTTGCCACAGGGCATTCATGGCCACGGCAATGGCGCCGATGGAGGTGATGGCAGTAAATGCCATCATCCATTCTGGATAGTTGCGCATCGAGATGGCGACCCGGTCTCCGGCCCGCACCCCATAGTGATCGTGCAGCAGGTGGGCGATGGCGGCCGAACGCCGGAACATCTCATCGAAGGTGTAGCGCTCGCCTTCGTACACCCAGAAGGTGTCGTCACTGCGGTTGGCGGCAAAAAACTCGCGCAGCGATGGCGGTGCGTTCTTGAATGCCCGGACCATCTGACCGTTCATCTCCACAGATTCCAGCTCATAGGGCATGCCCGGCGCTGTAATGCGCTCTATGGCCTGCTGGCGGGTCATCTTGGGCGTGGCTGTATCGGTCTGCGCGTTCTGGTCTGGCATGGCATCACCCTGCAATCTGATATCAGGGCGGAAAACATACTAGATATTTGAATAATTACAAGCGGCACATGACTGGCGGCCCCAGGGGCACCCCTCGGGTCAGGCAGATCAAGTCTTTATTGGGATGGGTTGGTGAGCGCCTCGAAGGCCAGGCATGGGCGCGCTGGCCTTCGCAGCATCATCGGCGGAAGCGCGGACTCAGTCGTCGGCTTCGTCGCGCATGATGTCGATGACGCTCCGTGACAGGTCCATGTCGTCACGGGCATAGATGACGCCACCACTGACATCCAGGACGATGTCCAGGTCGCGATTTTCGGCCATCTCGGAGATACGCTCCTGCAATCGGGAGATCAGCCGGTTTTGCTCCTCGCGCTGGCGGCGCTGCAATTCATTGCTGAGCTGCTCGCTACGCTGTTGCATCTGGCCGACCCGCTGCTGGAAGTCCTGGATTGCGGCCTGAAGATCGGCTTCGCTCATGATGTCTTCGTCTCGCTGCAGCTCGCGCTGGCGCTCTTCAAGCTGCCGCTCCATACGCTGGATCTCAGCGACTCGATCGCCGAACTCACGTTCCAGTCGGTTGCTGATCCGTTCACCCTGCGGAATGCTCTCAAAGATTTCGCCCAGGTCGACGACGCCGACTTTCAACCGATCAGCGGCTGCCGGTCCGGACCACATGGCGCCGATCATGGCGGCAATCAGAATCAAAATGTTTAGTCTGATGTTCAAGCAAAACCCCCTCAGGTGATGATGAATTGAAACAAAATTGGGCCACAAGGCCTGAGTGGCGCCAAGCATACCTGCTCAAACCGGAAATGTCCGGCCCCGGGCTGGTGCGATCAGGAAAGCGGCCGGCAGCCTGCCAGACAGATAGTCGCAGGTCCGGGCTGAACCCAGCCTTAATCCGGTTTCCGCATCAGGATCACGTCCCGTGCCGGGTGTGACAGCTGCCAGCCGTAATGCTCCGCCAGCCAAAGCATGCTGCGCAGCGAGTAGAAGCAGACATGCGTCGGGTCCCGTACGTAGTGCCAGGCCGCGAAAGCCTCAGACCTGCTCCCGCTGTCACGCAGCGCCGTCATCAACCCCAGCCAGCCGGCGGGCCGCAGCAGTCTGTTTAGCCGCTCAAACTCCAGGGCGGGTCGGTGGAAGTGTTCGACGGTCTCCGTACAGGTGATGAAGTCGTAAGTGTCTGCGAGGACCGCCTGATCAGGCAGAAAAAACGGGTCGTAGTCGCGTACCCGGTGTCCGGCCTCCCGCAGCATCACCGACAGTGTCGGCCCCGGGCCGCAGCCATAGTCGAGGCCGGACAGGCCCTCCTGCCGGGGCAGGCAGGCCAGCAGCGGCGCGGCCAACCGGTTCAGAAAGTCTCTGTAGCCGGAATCTTCGGGGTTGTTCTCGTGCGTGCCGTAGTGGCGGCGCTCCTGCTCCGGGGCAGGCAACTGATCCGGGTGCAGCCACACCAGATCGCAGTTCGTGCAGTGGAGGTAGTGGCGCTGCCCGATGCCGGGCAGCTGCAGCTCGGCAAAGGGCTGTGGCGCCGGGTGCCGACAGAGGCTGCAGTCTGGTGGTGTGTGCTTGAGGTGGTCATTGGTTTCGGTGCGTTCAGTGTTGGCGCTCATGGCGCACCCAGGGTCGATGAGACTGATAAACTACCGCAAATTTTATGTCTGACCAAAGCAAAGGAGCGCAGCATGCGTATTGGATTGATGATGGGTGCCGCAGACCGGGGCGCCACGGTAGCGGATCTCGTTCGCCAGGCGCAGGACATCGAGGCGCGTGGCATTCACGACCTGTGGATGGCCAATACCTTCGCCCAGGACGCCATCAGCATGCTGACGGTAATCGGTCACGCCACCAAGCGTATCGGTCTGGGTACGGCCGTGACGCCGACGTATCCACGTCACCCGACGGCCATTGCACAGCAGGCATTGACTGCCGCCGGCGCGAGCAACAATCGCTTCTGTCTGGGCATCGGCCTGTCTCACCGGCCCGTTATTGAGAACATGCTTGGCTTCTCCTACGACAAGCCGGCGCGTCACATGCGGGAGTATCTGGCGGTACTGGATCCGCTGTTGCGTGGTGAGGCGGCCAATTTCGACGGTGAACACTACCGGGTGCATGGCCTTAAGTTACAGGTTCCGGGTGCCGAGTCTGTGCCCGTGGTGGTGGCGGCACTCGGGCCGGTAATGCTGAAACTGGCCGGTGCCGCGAGCGATGGCACGACCACCTGGATGACCGGCCCGAAGACGCTGGAGTCGCACATCATTCCGAGCATCCACAAGGCAGCCGGTGATGCCGGGCGGCCGGCACCGATGGTGGTGGGCGGCTTTCCCATTGTGTTGACGCGACAGGTTGATGCCGCACGTGAGCGTATTGCCAAGGCATTGACCGTCTACGGGCAGCTCGATTCCTATCGTGCCATGCTGGATCGCGAAGGCGTCCGCGGTCCGGCGGACATTGCGCTTGTCGGTGATGAATCGGTGCTGGTCGCTGAGCTGGCGCGACTCCGCGACATGGGGGTCACCCACTTCAATGGCGCCATTGTGCAGGTTGAAGACGGCGCCTATGACCGGACGCTTGAGTTTATGTCTTCCCAGGCGCTGGCCTGAGACTGTGCGGTGCGCCGTCCGCGCACGGCACCTGTTGGCCGTGTTTTGACGGGTCATAAGCACGGTCGGTTCAATTTGGGTTCACTTGCGGTTCTTGGCCTTGACGCGCGGCAAAA
>SKXG01000193.1 GCA_007128525.1 Pseudomonadales bacterium
CGGCCTCTCCGATCTGCGGCGCGACACTGGCGACGCTTTTCGTCATTGGCAACTGGCACTGCAGACACTTGAGGCGCTGCAACAGAACCTTGAACGCACAGCAGACCGCATGGCGCTTTTGGAGTACCAGGTCGGCGAGCTCGAAGCGCTGGATCTGGAAGATGGCGAGTTCGAGGCGCTGGACGCTCGCCACCGGCGCCTGGCCAAGAGCCAGGATATCGAGCAGCGCATCGGCCAGGCCCTGGCCCTGCTCGAAGGCGAGCAGGAGTCGGGCCTGCAGGACCTGCAGCAGCTCAGCCGGCTGCTGGCAGGCATTCAGGATGATCAAAGCGCCCTGAATGCCGGCCGCGAGCTTCTGCAAGGCGCGCTGAATCACCTTGACGAGGCCGCAACCGAGCTGCGGCACTATCTGGACGCCCTGCAATCCGAACCCGAAGCCCTGGCCGAACTCGAAAGCCGCCTTGAGGCCATCCTGGACCTCGCCCGCAAGCACAAGGTTCGCCCTGAGACCCTGGTGTCGCTGACCCGAGACCTGCGCACCGAACTCGACAGCCTGGCGCTCGACCGCAGCAATCTGCCGACCCTGGCAGCACGGGCCAGGGAAGCCGAGGCCGGCTACGAGCAACGCGCCAGCGAACTCAGCCGTCAACGCCGTGCGGCGGCTCCGGCCTTCGAAGCAGAGGTCGGCGACGTCATGAACCAGCTCGGGATTCAGGGCGGCGCCCTGCAGCTCGTCTTTCACAACCAACGCAGCGACACCGGCCTCGAGAGCGTCGACTACCTGGTCGTGACCAACCCCAAATACCCGGCCGCGCCGCTGAACAAGGTGGCCTCAGGCGGCGAACGCTCACGCATCAGTCTGGCCATTGACGTGATCGCCGCGGCGCGCAGCCAGCTGCCAACACTGGTGCTTGATGAAGCCGATGTCGGCGTTGGCGGCGCCACTGCGGATGTGGTCGGCCGGCTGCTGCGGCGCATCGCCGAACAGGCGCAGGTTATCTGCGTCACGCACGCGCCACAGGTCGCCGCACTGGGACAACAGCATCTGTCGGTGCGCAAGACTGCGGAGCAGGACACCAGCATTCAGCCTCTTGATAAAAATCAACGCATCGATGAGATCGCACGGATGCTGGGCGGGAAGGACATAACCGCCAAGACGCGAGAGCTGGCCGCAGAACTGATTGAAGCAGGCGCACAGACCTCGGCGCCCAATGGCGAGCGTGCCGTACCAGTCCAGCGCGGTTAAGAGCGCCCGTTAACTTGCGCCGTGCTTTGGAGCAGTTTGTCGGTAGCGACGACCTGGCCCCTCGCCCTTCTGGCCCTTCAATTTGGATTGTTGGCGCTCCCATGCTTTAACGACCGCCGTCAACAGGCTAAGATCGCCGGTCACCTGACACCAGCATAGAAAGGCCGGAACCCGACCATGATCATCCGTACGCTCGCCACGCTGACCGTCCTGGCACTGCTGCTCAGCGGCTGTGCCCTGTTCAAGGTACACCGGGTGCCCGTGCAGCAGGGCAATGTCGTGACGCAGGAGATGATCGACACGCTGCGCCTGGGCATGACCCCGCGGCAGGTGGCTTTTGTGATGGGTGAGCCGGTGCTGCGCGATGCTTTCCAGCCGCAGCGCTGGGATTACATCTTCAGCCGCTATGACCAGGACCGGCAGCTGCAGACGCGGCGAGTGTCGGTGTACTTCGATGAAGGCTTGCTGGCGCGCATAGAAGGCGACCTGACGCCGTCAGACGATATCCTGCAGGCCCCGGCACCGGGTGAACTGGATGATCTGGAGGTGCCGGGTGCTATTCCGGATGAAATGATGGACCCGGGCATGCCAGGACCGACCACGCCAGGGCCGTCACCCGGGCCAGCGCCTGGCCCCGGACCGACACCTGGGCCCGCACCTGGCGGGCAATTCTGATCATTCTGGTGCTCAGCCCCTCGGCTACCGTTCGCGCCAGAAGATAATCCGATCATGGCCACGATAACGGCCGAAAGTTACGCTGGTTCGCGGATCATCATCACCTTCGTTCTGCCAGTCAAAGCGCAGCCAGTCCGGCACCGCCAGGGTCAGCATGGCACCGCCGTCATTGCCGATACCCGGCGCCGACAACAATAGGGGATCTGTCGCGTCCGAACGGCCATCCTGCAGTGATACCGGTGCCAGCGGGCTCACCACATCAGTGTCGCCTGAACTCAAACTGCCGCTGAAGTCCGTCAGGCTCGCCTGGCTGGCTTCGTAGGTGGTGCACTGGTCGACACTGGCGCGCACGAAGTGACTGCCATTGAAATACTGGGCCTCCAAGGGCACCGCCAGGTCGACCATCTCAGGCCCAAAGGCAGGGAACAACTGCATGCGCCCATAGTAGAAAACCGTCGCCTGGCCCAATGCCATGGCATTACAGTTGCTGGACGCCAAACAATCTCCGGCATATTCGGCATTGAAGTCGGCATCGCTGAAGGCTAGGTTCTCAGGATTGGCGCCGAGTCCGGCACCCAGTTGCAAGTCCTCGAATGGGCCATCCGGCGCTGCGTCCCGAGCGAGCAATGCGCTGAACGTATCAACGCTGTACAAGCCGTCCTGCCAGCTACTCGACAGCCCTTGCACGCGCGTGCCCAGGTCCACACCGTCCAGCGCATTGGCCGCTACCGGCATCACCTCTGCAACCAGCGCACTGCCCATCAGCGTCACGTCATAGTTGCGTAACCGGCCACCGAGGCTGCCGCTGGCCTGCAACGCAAACTGCATGCCCAATGCCGGCTCGTCCAGATAGGTGAAATCACCACAGGCCGCTGTGACCATAGTCCCCGGGGTCAGCAACAGGTGATCCGGCCGGAACCTGCCAACAACCTCCGACAGGCTGCCCACCACCGGGCCGCTGCCCAGATAGTCATCGGCCACCAGGGTCGCCTGCAGGCGAATGCTGCCGGCTTCATCAAAAGCCAGGCTGCTGTTGCGAAAGCGGCCGGGCGTGGCCGTCGCCAAAAAGGCACTGGCGTTGATCAGCTCGCCATTGTCGAGCGCGCCATTGCGTCCGCCGCCGGGCCAGACCAGTTCAGCACTGTGCACCTGCAATTGGGCTGGCATGGCTTCCCGGCCAAAGTTAGGTGTGAGATCCCCTTCCGCGTCCAAAACCGCGACTTCTACCGAGAAAGCGGAACTGGCGCTGATGAACGCGTCGCCGCTGCCCTGGGTCTGCGGATTGGGCGTCCCGGCAGCAGACTCGACCAGTACCACCGTC
>SKXG01000280.1 GCA_007128525.1 Pseudomonadales bacterium
ATCTGATCTAAATCCGGACCCCTTTATGCAGACTCCCTGGCACTACGGCTGGAACGTAGTAGGCCTGACCCTGGTGTTTCAGGCAATCACCATCGGCATCCTGATCTATTGCTTCGCGCTGTTCGTAGTGCCCTGGCTCGAAACCTTTGAGGTCAGCCGGGGCCGGGTCATGATCGCCATTACGGCGCTACAGCTGGGCATGGGTGCGCTCGGCCCCTTTGCCGGGCGGGCCATGGACGCCCTGCCGATTCGCTGGCTGGTGATAATGGGCGTCGTCGCCATGACCGGCGGCCTGCTGTTGGTATCGATTACCACCGCGGTCTGGCAGATCGTGCTGATCTATGCGCTGGTATTGCCGCTGGGCATGGCGCTCGCCGGCCCGCTGGCGGCACAAACCCTGGTCACGCGCTGGTTCGTCGAGAAGCGCGGCATGGCGCTCGGCATCTCCGCCATCGGCACGTCGATCGGCGGCTTTGCCTTTCCATTTCTCACCGCCTTCCTGATTGAGGACTTCGGCTGGCGCATTGCCATGCAGGTGCTGGCGGTGGTGACACTGCTGATCAACGTCCCGCTGGCCTTTTGGATCCTGCGCCGGGAGCCTGTGGTGGAGGCGGCGTCGACCGAGTCGGACGTCGAACCCAGCGCGTCCGAGCGCGCCAACACTCAGGTCTGGACGGTACCGGCTGTGCTGCGCGCCCCGATGTTCTGGATCGCCGTGTTCGCCTTCTTCCCAGTCAACGCCGCCTTTGGCGCGGTGCAATTCAACCTCGGCGCCTATGTACAAGACCAGGGCTTTCCCGGCAGCTATGCGGCGCTGCTGATTTCGCTGTCGTCGGTGCTGATGATCGCCGGCAAGTTTGCGTTTGGCGCGGCTGCAGACCGTGTTGACCATCGCTATCTGTACTTCGTGATGGCCGGCGGCATGGGCACGTCCCTGTTGATGCTGATCGGCAACCCGACGCTGGTGACTGTGATCCTGGCAGTAGCCCTGGCCGGCTTCTCCGGCGGTGGTATCCTGACGCTGCTGGCTGTGGTCTTCGGCAGCCGGTTCGGCGCAGTGTCCTTCGGACGGGTGATGGGCCTGGCATCGATGTTCATTACGCTGGCCGCGATCGGGCCGCTGCTGTCGGGCTGGATCCACGACCTGACCGGCAGCTACGACCTGGCCTTTATGCTGTTCGCCGGACTCTTCGTGCCGTCGATGTTGATGGCCTGGCGCCTGCCGCCGCCACGCGTGTAAACGCGCTCAGACGGCCTGCAGGAGCGAGACGCTGAACCAGCCGTCTGCGTCCGTCCAGCGCTGCGCCAGCTCGAAGCCGGACTCTGCCGCCAGGTCATGTAAGCCTCGCAGGCCATATTTGTAGCTGTATTCGGTAACGATGTGCTCGCCATCGCGCAGCGCAAAGCGCCGTCCGTCGAGTTCGATCTGCTGTGGCCCAACCGCAACCAGGTGCATTTCGATCCGGCTCTCAGTTGCATTCCACAGTGCGCGGTGGGCGAAGCCATCCGGGTCGAGCCGGGCGCTGAGTTCGCGCCGCATCCGCGTCAGCAGGTTGCGGTTGAACGCCGCGGTGACGCCCTGGGCGTCGTCATAGGCCGCCTCCAGCACTGCCGCATCCTTGACCATGTCTACACCGAGCAACAGCGCGCCGTCCGCGCCCGCCAGTTTCCGCATCTGACGCAGCCAGCGTACCGCCAGCGGCGGCTCAAAGTTGCCCAGTGTCGAGCCGGGAAAGTAGATCAGCCGGCGCTGACAGGCTGGCAGGGTCGCAGGCAGGTCGAAGGGCTGGGTAAAGTCCGCCGCTACCGGCTCAATGACCAGATCCGGGTAATCCGCTGCCAGTGCCGCAGCGCTGGCCTCCAAATGCCCGGCGGAGATATCGACCGGCACATAACCGGCCGGCTCAGGCAGACCGTCGAGCAGCAGGCGGATCTTGATGCTGCTGCCACTGCCCGGCTCAATGATCAGCGCGCCCGGACCGACAGCCGCCCCCATTTCCGGGGCATAAGCCTGCATAATGGCAAGCTCAGTACGGGTCAGGTAATACTCGGGCAGCTCGCAGATCTGGTCGAAGAGCGCGGAACCTTGCGCATCGTAGAAGTACTTGGGCTGCAACTGCGGTGGTGCGGTACCAAGGCCGGCCAGGCAATCCTGAAGAAAAACCTGACGGTCGCGGTTGCCCGCATCCTGTTCTTGCGCCATGCCGGACCTGCCTGAGGGATGTCCTGCCGAGCCTAAAGCCATGAACGCAGAGCGTCCAGTCGAAACCAATGATCATCCAGTGATACGCAACGATGAAACTTGAAGACTACGATCTCAACCTGCTGGTGACGCTGCACAAGCTGCTGACCGAGCGCAATGTCACGCGCGCCGCCCGCCAGCTGGGACTGAGCCAGCCCGCTGTCAGTGCCGCGCTGGCCAAACTACGCGCCAGCTTTGGTGACGAGCTGCTCGTCCGGGTCGGCCGGCAACTGGAGCTGACGCCCTTCGGCCAGCAATTGCTGGACCCGCTCGAACAGGTGCTGTTCGGTATGGAGGAGCTGCTCAGTCTGAAAAGCCAGTTCAATCCACAGCAGGAACAACGCACCTTTCGCATCGCCGCGCGTGACTACCTCGCTTATCTGCTGCTGCCGCCTCTGACATTGGCACTGAGGCGCTGCGCACCGGATGTGGTCAGTGCGTTCAGCCCACTGGATGCCGGATCACTGCAGCAACTCGGCGAAGGCCGGCTCGACTTCATCCTGCTGCCTGAGGGTTATCAGCACCAGTTCCCCAGTGAGCCCTTGCTGGAGGATCGCTGGGTGTGTGCCGTCGACGCCGCCCATCCGAGCGTGACTGACGAACTTAGCGAGGCGCAATATCTGACCCTGGAACACCTGATTTTCATGCCCGGTCCAGGCAAGCGAATTGCAGCCCGGCCCAATGTCAGCCGTACCGACCTGCACCGCAAGGCGGCGGCGTCGATAGAAAGCCTGGCACTGCTGCCGCTCATGCTCAAAGGCACGGAACTGATCGCGCTGATACCGGAGCGGATGGGTCGCAGCGTTGCTGACCTTGCCGGCATCCGACTGCTCGAACCACCACACCGGCTGCCACCGATTCGCCAGACCATCTGCTGGAACCCAAGACGCAGCAACGATCCGTCACACAGTTGGATGCGGGAGATGATTCTGGATACGGCGCGGGAGGTTTCTGGAAGCTGAGGCGGCTTGAAGCGGCCAAGAAAATGCCGGGCAGGC
>SKXG01000138.1 GCA_007128525.1 Pseudomonadales bacterium
TATTATCCCAGCGCCGGGCCGATTCAGTGCGGAGCTATCTGGTCAGCCAGGGTATCGCACCAAGCCGGCTGACTGCGGCGGGGCTTGGCCAGGGGACGCCGATCGCTAGCAATGACGTTGCAACCGGTCGTCAGCAGAACCGTCGTGTTGAGATTATTATCTCGAACCCGCCTGCGACCTCAAGCCGCAACTAACAGGTTAGCTGATCCCCGTTGCCGGCAACAGCGCTCCCCCCGCTAGACGGCAACATTAGGCCCCCGTCGAATTCGATCGGGGGCTTTTTTTTGTGGTGCTTTCCACTGAAAGAAGATAACGGCAGAGTCAGCAGCAGCGTCAACGGTTTAGGTTGCACTGAGGTTATGATGAGAAGCATGCAGGAGCGGCTGAAACTGACGTGGTGGGGAAAGGTTGTATCCGGTGAGGACGAACACCAACGAACCGCATCCGATAGTGCGATGCGGTCTGGAGGGCCTGACGTTTCGGAATCCAAAATCCCTAGAGACTGCGCCGTCCACTGATCAGCTGCAACAGCACCATGACTATGGCGATGACCAGCAAGACGTGAACAAACCCACCTACCGTGGTGCCGGACACCAGCCCCAGCGCCCAAAGTGCCAATAGAATAATCGCGATCGTAAACAACATGACTTATCCCTCTCTTGGTTGATCTGTGACACCTTTGCTTCAGCACCACAGGCGGAGGTCATGATGTACCTAACCTGACCTGCCTTCTGTACGGTTTCACACACAAACCGCTGCACCATCCTGGTAGTTGTTCTAGCTGCGTTGTGCAGAGTTGCCTTAGGTGAGCCAGTTTGAGTAGTTTCGAGTCATCGCGTCATAACAGGTGCAGCAGGCGTTCTCCAGTCCAGGGCGATCAAGGATGCTGATCCTGCCACGGGTGTGCTGGATCAGATGCCGGCCCTGAAGGTCTCTTGTGGCAACGGTAATGCCGCTTCTGCGTACGCCAAGCATTTGCGCCAGAAACTTGTGCGTCAGGTGGAGTTCATCGGCGCCAACACGATCATGTGTCATCAATAGCCTTCGCGCGAGGCGCGTTTCGATGTTGTGAAAGTGTGTGCAGGCCGTGGTTCGTGAGGCCTGGAGCAGAGTGACATACAGATAGCGATTAAGCGTCTGCTTCAGCGTGGGGCTGCGATCCAATGCCTCAAGGAAGTCCTCAGATGTCATTCGAAGCGCGGTGCCGGCGCCTTCTGCCACTGAATGCATCGGAGCTCTTTTGATGCCCAGCACCATTGTTGCGCCAAGCATGCCTTCATTGCCAATCAGGCCCATTTCCATGGCCTTGTGTCCGCGCATGGGTTCCATCAGGGAGATCAGTCCAGAAAGCGGAAAGTAGACGCTCTGTATCACATGATCCGCTTCGCCAAGAATGCTGCCAGGGACGAGAGGAACGATCTTGCAGTGACTCAGGAGATCGTTCCGGTCTTTGCGCGGCAAGTGGTTAATAAGACGATTGTGACTTCCTGCGACCGGCACTGATGACGACAACTGTCGCTCCCGAAGTGTTCGCAAAGATATGGCATTAGCACACTGGCGAAACACTGCTACGTGGACTTCTGAGCTTTGCAGTTTGGGTCGTCCCAGGGTTTTGGTCTGTACGCCGTGACACAGACAAGAGCTGCAGCCCGGAGGAGCCAGGTCTTAAGTCCAAACATCATCGTTCGTTGGCGCACAGACAAAGCTGGCCTGCAAATTCAGTATTTCGCCTTCTGTGTTTTTCCGCCATACCAGCATGTGTTCTGTACGCTTTCGTACATACGAACGCCGTACGTAACGATAACGTATGAACAAGCATCCGGTGTCTGCTCGATTGGGAGACTCCAGATGGGTTGAACAATGGATTGTATGGACGAGTGATGTATGGAGGAGGCCGACATGACCTATGAACACAGTGAGACGTATGGCCAGTATGAACCGGTCGACATCAGTACCGCGTCGGGTCAGCGCAGCAGAGTAGGTCCGGACTTGATGGCAGCTGATCGCGTCATCGGCAACATGGTTTTTGGTTTGGATGGCGAAGACATCGGCGACATCAGTGACATCATGCTCGATATCAGCAGCGGCAAGGTTCAGTATGCTGTGCTTTCCTGTGGGACAACACTCGGCATGGGCGAGAAGCTTTTCGCTGTGCCTTGGGAGGAGTTGCGCCTTGATGCTGAAAGGAATTGCTTCGTACTTGCATTGGAGAAAGCGCAGCTCAGGCATGTTCCGGGTTTCGATAAGAATCGCTGGCCGAACGCAGCTGACAGAAAATTGATACGCGCCAGGCGAAACGATCACAGGGAACAGGCATAGATTGATCTTTCAAGGGACCAGCAAATGATCATGACTCGGTACACGTGCAGCACTTTGTTCGCCGCGACTGTGCTTGCCAGCTTGACCTTAACCGGTTGCGCCATCAATCCAGTGAGTGGTGATCGGGAGTTCGTGCTTGTCAGTGAAGGCCAGGAAGTGGCGATGGGCCGTCAAGGCGCAGAGAGCGTCGTCAGATCGATCGGGCTGGTGGACGACCCCGAATTGCAACGCTACGTCCAGGATTTGGGCACGCGACTTGCGGCAGATGCCGAGCGGCCGCATCTCCCCTGGTCATTTCAGGTGGTCGACGACCCGACACCCAACGCCTTTGCATTTCCTGGTGGATTCATTTTTATCACCCGCGGCCTGATGGGCCTCATGGATAACGAAGCTGAACTTGTAAGTGTGCTGGGGCATGAAATCGGTCACGTCACGGCACGTCACTCGGTGGCCATGATGACGCGTGCCCAGGCGGCCCAGATTGGCTTGGGCGTAGGCAGTGTCCTGAGCCCCACGATTGCTGAGTTTGGCGAGCTGGCCGCCGGTGGTCTGTCGCTGTTGTTTCTGAGCTACAGCCGTGATGCCGAGCGTCAGGCCGATGAGCTGGGCTTTCGCTACGCGCTGGAACAGGGCTACGACGTGCGGGAAATGGTTAACGTATTTGCATCGCTGCAGCGGGCGGGCGAGCTTGCCGGCGCCAGTCCTTTGCCACAGTGGCTGGCCAGCCACCCATACGCGGATGAACGCATCACGTTGATTGAAGCGCAGATCCAACAGGTCCCCGGATCACTCGATGGTACAGTGGTCGGTACAGACCGCTATCTGCAGCACTTGGACGGCATGCACTTTGGCGCGAATCCGCGCCTGGGCTACTTTGAAGAGAATCTGTTTCTGCATCCTGAGCTTGCGTTCCAACTCA
>SKXG01000328.1 GCA_007128525.1 Pseudomonadales bacterium
ATACAGATTGCGACCGCCGCGGATAATCATGTCCTTGACCCGGGCGCTCAGGTACAGGTCTCCGCCAGCGAGATAGCCGAGATCGCCAGTGTCGCGCCACGGACCGTCGCACAGGCCAGCTGTCGCTTCCGGATTGTCAAAGTAACCGTCGGTCGCTGAAGGCCCCTGAAACTGGACACGTCCTTGCTGGCGCTCCGGCAGTTCGCGACCAGAGTCATCGACAACTCGGATCTCATAGCCGGGCAGGGGCTGCCCACAGGCCGGCAGTTCAATGACGTGGTCGACGTCGTCCGCAGCGGGGACGGCTTCACCCGTTCGGGTCATACGCTCGCTGTCGATGCGATCTATCAGCGGGCCACGCCCCGGCGGCGGAAACGCCAGACCTACGGCGGCTTCGGCCAGGCCATAGACCGGCTTTAACGCGTCAGGTCTCAGGCCGGCCGGTTCCAGGCGTTCGGCAAAACGTCGCAGGGTCCTCGGGCTGACCGGCTCGGCACCATTGAACGCACCACGCCAGCTGCTCAAGTCGAGTCCTTCGAGATCCTCATCCTGCAGGTGCTTGAGGATCAGTTCATAGGCAAAGTTGGGCGCCGCAGACAGGCTGCCGCGATGTTCGCTGATCACTCGCAGCCAGCGCAACGGGTTGGCCAGAAATGCCAGCGGCGACATCAGTACCAGTGGAATGCCGTAGTACAGGCTGCCCAGCCAGGCGCCGATCAGGCCCATGTCGTGATACAGCGGCAGCCAACTGACAAACACATCCTCTGGTGTTGGCTCTATGGCCATCCCCATTGCACGAATGTTGGCCAGCAGGTGTCTGTGCGTCAGGATGACGCCTTTGGGCTGGCCTGTGCTGCCGGAGGTGTACTGCAGAAAAGCTGTGTCGTCTGGCGCAGGTTGTGGCAGCGGTGCTGTGTAGTCGGGCTTATGCAGATCATCTGCCGTAGCTATCCGGGACAGTGATGGGACCTGAGCCTTCAAAAGCTGAGCGGGCCGCATTGCGGCTGGAATGGTAATCAGCATCGACACCTTGGCATTGTCGAGCAGCCGACTGTGGCGTTGCAGGTGGTCCTCTAGCTGCGAGGGCCGGGTCGGTGGATAAATGGGCACGGGTACAGCGCCAGCCAGCAGTATGCCGAAGAAGCTGTACAGATAGTCGCGCCCTGTTGGCAGCATCAGCGCGACTTTTCTGCCGGGACCTATTCCTTCGGCCAGCAGCCCCTGGGCGACGGAGAATGCGCCGTGATACAGCGTCTCATAGCGAATCTCCACGGGGTTCTGGGCTTCTTCTTCGTACAGCAGGCAGTGCAGTCTTTCCGGGTGATGCTCTGCATGCCAGGCCAGCATCTCGTTGAGGGTTTCTGCATGGTCTGGCGCACTCAGCGTATCGTCGTTGTTGTCGCTCGACACACTGAGGGATACAGGTTTCTGTTGCGACTCAGCTGGCTCGGCCTGCATCACCAGTTCGAGCAGGTCGCCGCAGGATTCGACATCCGTCAGTGCCGATTCCCCCAGCTCTATACCGAAGTGGCGATTAACGCGCAGCAACAGTTCGACGCGTGACAGGCTGTCGAGGCCGAGGTCTCTCTCAAGGCGCGTGCTCAAGTCAAGGGACTGACGTGCAAGGCGACCTGGTTGCAGCTCCTGGACGAACTGCTGAATCAGCTTAAGCAGGCTGGTCTTGATCTGGTCCCTGGTCGCATCACTCATACCTGGCGGTGCTCCAAAACGAACCCATGATCAGACCTTAACAGGCCTTTGCCGGATGGTCTAACCTGATCAGATCGGCCAACAAGGCTGGCACCACAACCTGTTCAGGCCCGCTTGGGATTGCTCAGCCTGACCAGCTTGAAGCTCCGCGTACGGTCTACGATATGGATCTCCTTGAAGTGTCGCTCGGCGCTCCGCTCCAATGCCAGGAACTGATTCACCACGAACAGAGCATGTCCCTGGGGTGCGAGCAGTTCGCGACTGCGGCACAGAAAGCGCTCGTGCAGGTCGGGCTGCAGGCCAAAGCCCTGGTGAAAGGGTGGATTGCACAGTATGGCATCGAACGGGCCCTGCAGGCCCGCACCACAGTCTGCCAGTCGGGCCGTGGCGCGATCGCCGAAAGGTGACAGGTTGGTGGTGCATGCGGTGACGGCAGCCACGTTGTTGTCCGTCGCGACTATCGAAGCCTGCGGCCATCGCTTGGCCGCGGACACGGCCAGATAGCCGTAACCGCAGCCAAGATCCAGAACCTGTGCTGGTGGCGACGCGGATGCGGGCCAGACCTGGTTGAGTGCCGCAGCAAGCAGTGCCGATCCGCTGTCGATGCTGCGCCAGCCAAAGATGCCGGGCTTTGTCCACCAGAGACTGCCGTCGAGATCGAGCGCCTGAAGCGATGCGTAGTTCTGATCGTCCAGCGGCCCGCCTGCCGGTGTTGTTGGACGCGTGAATTCACCCAATTGCATGCCCGCCTGGCGCTGTATGTTGGGCTGGCATCCCAGGTACCGGGATGTGCGTTGCAGATAGCCTTTGATGCCTTCCTGCTTGTTGCCACATAGCCAGAGTAGTCCACCGGCCGGCAATGCATGTGCCGCCTGATTGATGAGGTGGTGTGTCAGGGCTTTTTCCTTGGCCACGCGCAAACCAATGGTCTGAGGTACGTTGGACAATGCCGTCAGGTCAAAGTCGTTCAGAATCGTTTCTACGCCGCGAGTCCGGAGGGCATCTGCCAGGTCCACACGGTTGGTCAATGCCAGGTCGACCGGCACATCGCCTGCAGGCAGTTGATTTTGCTCGCCGGTGACCCACAGGCGGGGTGACGGACTGTCCTGCATGGCCTTGAAGAGCAGATGCAATGCCGGGTCAGAGGCTGCGTCAGAGTCGCGGTCAGGCAAAGCTGGCAACCTCATCGTCAGTCAGGTTGCGATACTCGCCCGGAGACAGGTTGGGATCGAGCGCGATGGCACCGACACTTTCCCGATGCAGGTCGACGACTTCGTTCCCCATCATTTGAAACATGCGCTTGACTTGATGGTAGCGACCCTCGCGAATGGTCAACCGGGCTTGGCGCGGCGCCAGCAGCTCGAGATGTGCAGGCTGCAGGCGCTTCGTGTCGCCCGGCAGCATCAATCCCCGGGCAAAGCGCTCGACACAGCCCGGTTCAATCGGCAGCGCAGTCCTGACCCGGTAGGTTTTGTCGCAGCCTGTATTCGGGCTGGTGACGCGGTGTG
>SKXG01000079.1 GCA_007128525.1 Pseudomonadales bacterium
ATGCACTTTCTGCCGGACATTTATGTCGCCTGCGATCTGTGCCACGGCAAACGCTACAATCGTGAGACGCTCGACGTCCGCTACAAAGGCAAGAACATCAGCGACATTCTCGAGATGACGGTCGAGGATGCACGCGAGTTCTTTGACGCCATTCCGGCACTGGCCCGCAAGCTGCAGACGCTGATGGACGTCGGCCTGTCCTATATCCGACTGGGTCAGAGCGCCACCACGCTGTCCGGTGGGGAAGCGCAGCGCGTCAAACTGTCCAGGGAGCTGTCCAAGCGCGACACCGGCAGCACCTTGTATATCCTCGACGAACCGACAACCGGGCTGCATTTTCACGACATCCGGCAACTGCTTGACGTTCTGCATCGTTTGCGCGATCAGGGCAATACGGTGATCGTCATCGAACACAATCTCGACGTCATCAAAACAGCAGACTGGATTATTGACCTCGGCCCGGAAGGCGGCGCTGGAGGCGGTCAGGTTGTGGCGACGGGTTCCCCGGAAGCGGTTGCGGTGCAGCAAGGCTCGCATACCGGACGCTTTCTACAGCCCATGCTGGGCGTTGCTGCGCCAACAAAGCCACGGACACGCGGCACACGCAGCAGCAAGACGGCGGCGCGTCAGAGCAACGGCAGCCGCGCAACCAAACGCAAAGCCCGCTCCGGTTAGCAGGTTCCTGAAAAACAATCGGGCGCCCGTTTTTCAGCCCGTGGAAGCCCTACCGCACCGTCGTATCCGGTTCTGTATCTTCCGGCACGGTCAGGGGCTCCTCAGCCGGTGGCTCCTCATCGCGGTAGCCTTTGTCGAGTCGGCGCACGTCAGGCAGCCACCACAAGCAGATCAGCGTGATCAGAATCAGCATCCCGGCGCTGACCTGCAAGCCACCCTGAACACCAATCTGGTCGGCCAGGTATCCGATCGGCAATATCCCCACAGGCATGAAGCCATGTGCCATCTGATCGACGCTCATGATCCGGCCACGCATATGGTCGGGTGCCTGCAACTGCATCAGGCTGCGATTCAATGCCATCAGTGACGAACTGAAGATTGCCGCAAACCCACCCAGGGCAAGCGCCATCGGCAGCGTATTGGAGAAGGTAAAGAGCGTGATGGCACTGCCCCAGATCACCAGGCCGCCAAACAGGAGGCGACCTTTGTTACCGGTATCTCCCATCCGGGCCAGAATCAACGTGCCGGTGATCGCGCCGATCCCCATCGCCATTTGCAGGAAGCCCAGCGACGAAGGGCCACCTTCCAGAACTGACGCGTTGAAGGCGGGCATCAATTGCTGCAGCGGCATACCGAACATCATGGGCACAGTGCCGAGCAGGACCAGGCCATACATCACCGGCGTTCGGATGATGTAGCTGATGCCCTCGCCAATGTCCTTGACCACGCTGTTGTCATTCATCCGCTTGCTCTTGCCGCTGATGTTGACGAAGGACACGGAGGTGGCCGCGATAAAGTACAGCGACGCGATAATCAGGTAGACGAGGCCAACACCAAAATACGGAATGGTGCCCTCAACATGAAAAATGGCGATCAGGCCACCGGCCAGCGCTGGCCCGAGGATCCGCGACAGGTTCATGCTGGCGCTGTTCAGCGATATGGCATTCATGACCTGCTGCTGGCCCACCACCTGCGGAATGATCGACTGGCGTGACGGCATCGACAGCGCCAGCACAGTGCCGTTGAAGAATCCGAGCCAGATAAAGTGCCAAAAGGTGACCTGCTCGGTAAAAACGAACCAGGCCATGATCAGCGCAGCGAGAAAGTTCGCGCTCTGCGCCGTCATCATCAGCGTTTTCTTGGCGACACGATCCGCCAGTGCGCCGCCGAGCAGCGCGAAGAGCACCTGTGGAATGGCGAATGACAGCATCACCCAGGACAGCTTCAACGCGCTTTCGGTCATCTCATAGACCAGCCAGCCGCGAGCCACGATCTGGATGTTCATTGCAAAGCTGGAAGCCAGGGTCCCGCCCCACAGGAAACGAAAATCCCGCACTCGGAGCGAGCTGAACATGCTCTTGTCGATGGGTCCGGACAGACTGGCCTGCGATTTCGGGGTCTCGGCCATCGCAGGCGCTCCAAAAAGTTAGCTAACCTATCGATCTTAGCACTGTTGCCACAGGGCGGAGCAAATCTGGCGCAGTTTCTGTCAGACCTGCGTTGAGAGACCGGTCAGCGGAGCCCGGACAGCGTCCGTGCCGGAACAGGACGGCTCCGGCACGCTGCCGTCAGCGCAGCAGTTGCCGCAGCGCGCCACAGAGCAGCAGCACATTCTTACGCGTTGCACTCTGACCCATCAGACCCACACGCCACACTTTGCCGGCAAGGACACCAAGGCCGGCACCGATTTCCAGGCTGTAGTCCTCCAGCAGCTGCCTGCGCACAGCGGCTTCATCGACACCAGCGGGCACCTGAATGGCGTTCAGCTGTGGCAGGCGGCTGGCGGGCTCGACCAGAAAATCGATATTCAGCTCTGCCAGAGAGGCCACCAGCAACTCGTGCATGGCAGCATGCCGCGCCCAGACGCGCTCGATGCCTTCTTCCTGCAGCATCACCAGGCTTTCGTGCAGACCATACAGCGCGTTGACTGGCGCGGTGTGGTGATAGGTGCGGGCGCCTTCGCCGCTCCAGTACGCCATCACCAGGTTCAGGTCCAGGAACCAGCTCTGTACCGGCGTATTGCGCGCCCGGATTGCATCAGCGGCCCGGTCGCTGAGCGTGATCGGAGAAATGCCGGGCGCCGCGGACAGGCACTTCTGCGTGCCCGAATAAACCGCATCACAACCCCAGGCGTCGACTTCCAGCGGAATGCCGCCCAGGGAGGTGACGGCGTCCACGATGCTGAGACAGCCATGCTCTCGTGCAAGCCGACAGAGGGTCTCGGCATCGGAACGGGCACCGGTCGAAGTCTCGGCGTGAACGAAGGCCAGGATCTTGGCGTCTGGGTTGGCCTGCAGCGCAGCCTCTACCTTCTCCGGGTCCACCGGTTTGCCCCAGTCATCTGTCACGGTAACGGCTTCACCACCCATGCGACGGACGTTCTCGAGCATGCGGCCGCCAAAGACACCGTTCACGCAGACGACGACCTTGTCACCGGGCTCGACGAGGTTGGCAAAGCAAGTTTCCATGCCAGCGCTGCCCGGTGCTGAAACCGGAATGGTCAGGGCATTGGAAGTGCGGAAGGCGTACTGCAGCAGTTG
>SKXG01000269.1 GCA_007128525.1 Pseudomonadales bacterium
GATCGTGGGCTCGGGGCCCGCGGGCCTGGCGGCGGCGCAGCAGTTGGCGCGGGCGGGGCATGAGGTGAGCGTTTACGAGCGGGCGGACCGGATCGGCGGCCTGTTGATGTACGGCATTCCGAACATGAAGCTCGACAAGTCCGTGGTGGACCGCCGCGTTCAGCTGCTGCGCGATGAGGGTGTGACTTTCGAAGTCAATGCTGACATCGGCGATGGCAACAACGGCAGCCGTGATGTCCGGGAATTGCACGCCGAGTTCGATGCGCTGCTGTTCGCCACTGGTGCGACGGTACCGAACAACCTGAATATTCCCGGCCGCGAGCTGCGTGGTATCCACTTCGCCATGGAGTTTCTGACAGCCAATACCAAGAGCCTGCTCGACTCCGGTCTGCAGGATGGCGCGTATATTTCCGCCAAAGACAAGAACGTCATCGTCATCGGTGGCGGCGATACCGGCACGGACTGCATTGGTACATCGGTACGCCATGGTGCGAAGTCTGTCGTCAACTTCGAGATCATGCCCAAGCCGCCGGAAACCCGGGCGCCAAACAACCCCTGGCCAACCTGGCCTCGTATTTTCCGTGTCGATTACGGGCACGAAGAGGTTGCTGAGAAATTTGGTGATGATCCGCGCGTCTATTGCATCTCTGGCAAAGAGTTCGTTGGCGAGAACGGCCAGCTGCGTGGCATCAAGACGGTCGAAGTGAAGTTCGAAGACGGCAAGTTCGTCGAGCAGCCCGGCACCGAAAAAGTCTGGGAAGCCGACTTGATCTTGTTGTCGATGGGCTTCCGGGGCCCCGAACACTATGCGTCCGATGCCCTGGCCCTCGAATACGATGGCCGCTCAAACTATCAGGCCGACAAGGGCAAGTACCGGACAAGTGTGGACAAGGTCTTTGCCGCCGGCGACTGTCGTCGAGGCCAGTCCCTGGTGGTCTGGGCCATCAATGAAGGCCGTGAAGCAGCCCGGGAAATTGACCGGACGCTGATGGGCAACACCGAACTGACAGGCTGATACCTGCCCACAGTGCCCGAGCGCTGACGGTCGAGGTTGACTGTCAGCGTTCCATGTCCGACTGCACCGAACCGAAGTTCCTGATCCAGGGATCCACCTGCCCAACAGTGCCCGGCAGACGCCGGCTTGCCGCCTCTGCCGCAGCGCGGTCCGCATAACTGCCGTAAAGCACGACAAACCAGGGATTGCCATCGCGACTCACCTGGAAGCTGGCAAAGTTCTCCGGGTTGGACTGCCGCGCCATGAATTCGTCGACCCGGCTCTGACTGCTGACACCAAACAATTGCAGGGTAAAGCGCTCGGCCGCTTGGCTCTGGATCCAGTCGGTGCCACGCGCGCCCCCAGTTGTGGCTTGTTCAGGTTCGGCGGCAGGTTCAGGTGTTGGCTCAGGCTCAGGTGCTGGCGCAGGTGCCGGTTCGCGTTGCGGCTCGGGCGCTGGCTCAGGTTCCGGCTCAGGGGTTGGTACTGGTGCAGGTTCCGGCTCTCGGGTCGGCATGGGTTCCGATGGCGCCTGTGGTTGCCGTGTCACGCCAGCCTCCGATGGGGTCGTGCCGGCTGCCTGCCCGGCATCAGATGGCGCGCCCGAAGGGCGCTCAATCCTGGCCTGTGCCACCTCCGGTATATCAAGCCGGACCACTTCGGGCTCCTGCTCGTCACCAGGCCACAACACCACCATCAGCACAAGCAACACCAGCACCGTCGCCACCAGCAGCCGATGTATTGGGGGCAGTGCCGGCACGCTCGACCAGGTCAACCACTCTGGTCGGCCTGCCCACAGTGCCTGCAGACGTTCCCCTATGCCGACGCCCTGCGAACGTCGCTTCCGGGGGCCAGATCGCTCACGCAGTGCCGCGCTGGCCAGTTGATTCAGCCGGCCCGGGCGACCTTCTGCAGTGTGGGCCATCGACACGACCTGCGCATCATCGAATGGCAGGGGCTGCATCCAGCCCGCTTCACGCAACCTGTAGGCGAGATAGTCCTGCGCCTGGGCGGCATCCAGTGGCGCCAGCGGCAGCTCCTGAAAAGACGGACTGTCCGCCTGATGTCGAGTCAGACGCGTCAGCAGCGAACCCAGCTCGGCTTCCGCAAACAGAACCAGATGCAAACCATCCCGCTCGCCGGCACGCATCAGCTGGAGCAGGCTGTCTACCGCCCGAGGCTCAAGCAAGTGCGCATCATCCACCAGAATCAGGGTGTCACGGTCGATGTCGCGCTGTGCCGCCACCTGCTGCAGGATCGCATCGATCAATGCCGCAGGGGCTGCCCCTTTGGAGGGCACCGGCACACCCAGACTCTGGGCAATAGCGAGCAGCAGCGCAGGCTGTTCACGCACCAGCGCGGCGTTGACTCGTGCCGTTTTCGTATTGGGATCTACTCGGGTGGACAGCGCGCGAAACAGGGTGCTCTTACCCATCTGCACCGGCCCGGTAACCAACAAGAATGGTACCGGCCAACTTTCCAGATGCCGTAAGTCACTGAGCAACTGTCCGCGATCTGCGCCGCTGAAGTAGAGCTCACCCCCATCAGCGAACGCGTCTCTGGACAACTGCCCGACCAACTTCCCTGTCGACGGCCGCGATCCTGTCATGATTCTTTCCTGTCAGTCACTCTGGGCCTGTCAATCACTCTGGGCCTGTTTATCACCCAGCGCCTGGCAATCATCCAGGACCCGTCACTCACAAAGCTTCTCATATGCACCGAGGGTTTGCAGCAGCAAAGCCTGGTCCACTTGATCGCTGACCAGCGCCTGGCCAATGCCTCTGGCCAGAACCAGCCGCAGCCGGCCGTCCGTTACTTTCTTGTCCATGCCCATCGCTTCCAGCATAGCTGTGGCATCAAGCTTGGGTGGGCAAACAGGCAGTCCGTCGGTGGCTGCAATCAGGGCCTTTATTCGTTGCGCCTCGGCCTGGGACAACAGGCCCAGACGCCATGACAGATCAGCCGCCATCACCATACCGATGGCAACCGCCTCCCCATGCAGGAACATACGATATTGCGTCAAAGCTTCGATGGCATGACCGAAAGTGTGGCCAAAGTTCAGTATTGCGCGCAGCCCGGACTCTCGCTCATCGGCTGCCACCACTTCTGCCTTGCAGGCACAGGATTCTCGAATGGCATGCGCCAGTGCTGACGGCTCAAGATCCAGTAGTGCGGGAAGACTGGCTTCAAGCCAGGCAAAAAAGCCTGGTTCCCGGATCACGCCGTACTTGATCACTTCGGCCACGCCGGCCAGAAACTCCCGCTTCGGCAACGTCCGCAGCACCTGCGTATCGGCCAACACCAATGCCGGCTGGTAGAAAGCGCCGATCATGTTCTTGCCCTGTGGGTGATTCACGCCAGTCTTGCCACCAACGGAGGAATCAACCTGTGCCAGCAACGTGGTGGGGATCTGGATAAAGGGCACACCACGCTGATAGGTCGCGGCAACAAACCCGGTGATGTCGCCAACGACGCCGCCGCCCAGGGCAATCAGCGTGGTCGAGCGGTTGTGCCTCAGGCGCATCAATTCATCAATGACATGACTGTAGGTGGCCAGCGTCTTGTGCGACTCGCCGTCCGGTAACACGATGCTGTCTACTTGCCGGCCGGTTGCTGCAAGGTGCTCCCGCAAACCGCTCAGGTACAGCGGTGCCACGGTCTCGTTGCTGATGATGGCGACCTGCCGGCCCTTGACAAAGGGATCGAGGTCGGTCGAGGTCAGCAAAGACTCGCCAATCAGGATGTCATAGCTTCGCTCGCCCAGGTCAACCTGCAGTCGCTCAGTCATGTCGGAATCCGTTCATCTTCTCGCAACTGCCTGGCAATGCGGCGGGCAAGCCCCTGGGGACCGTCCGCATCCGCACAGAACTGATAGTGTGCAATACCCTCATACAACGGGCCACGCTGCTCAAGCAAGTCATTGAACTTGGCCATCGGATCCGCCGCATTGCGCAACAGAGGACGTCGCTTGTCTCGGCGCGTACGCTCCACCAGCTTCTTCAGCGGGCTCTTCAGATAGATCACAATGCCCCGCTCGTGCAGGTGCCGGCGATTTTCCTCCCGCAACACTGCACCACCACCGGTGGCCAGCACAATGCCGGAGCCTTTGGTCAGCTCATCAATGACCTGAACCTCACGACTCCGAAACCCATCTTCACCTTCAACGTCAAATATCCATGAAATGTCGGCCCCGGCTCGCTCTTCGATCACTCTGTCCGAGTCATAGAAGCGCATCCCCAGCTGAGCGGCCAACAGACGGCCAATAGTCGTCTTGCCGACGGCCATCAGCCCTACCAGATATATGTTTGGTTGCTTGTTCATAAAAAACGGCGCCCCGTAGGCGCCGTTCAGTTTACGCGGCCCGGCCAACCCTGCCTAGCAGGCCGTTGAAATACGACCTGCTAGCAGAGCCGGCCGTTCAGCGCGTTATCGATTGGTTAGCGTGTCCTTGATGATCTTCGGTGTGATAAAGATCAGCAGCTCGCTCTTGGTCTCACTCTCAGATGTCCGCCGGAATGCGGCACCCACCATGGGCAGGTCACCGAGCACCGGCACCTTGGAGACCGAATAGCTGCGTTCACCCTGAAAGACGCCACCGAGCACAATGGTCTGACCGTTATCGACCAGCACCTGAGTGTCAATAATGTTGGTCTCCAGGAATGGAATCTCGCCACCTTCACGGGTCGGTACGGTGCCAGCCACGGAGTCCTGGTTCACACGCAGCTGCATGATGATCCGGTCATCCGGCGTGATCTGTGGCGTAACTTCCAGGCCGAGCACGGCGCGCTTAAACGAGATTGAGGTTGCACCGCTTGCAGCAGCTTCCTCATAGGGAATCTCACTGCCCGACTCAATGCGTGCCATCTGCTTGTCTGAAGTGATGACTTTCGGCCGTGAGATCACTTCGGCATTGCCTTCGGCAGCCATGGCACCGAGCGCCACATCAAGGACGTAATCATCCGCTATGAAGCCGATACCAAACGCACCTGTTGGCGAACCCACACCCAGGTCAACATTCATACGACCGGTACCGCCAAGCCCTGAACCGAAGTTCAGCGTGGTGTTGCTTGGCGTCCGCGCGCTGCCACCAATCCCCCAGCGAATACCGAGGTCACGTGAGTAGTTGGCATTGGCCGTAACGATTCGCGCTTCAATCAACACCTGACGTACCGGGATGTCCAGCTGCGCAATGACCTGCCGGAAGCTCTCCAGCCGTTCCGCCGTGTCGGTCAGAATGATGGAGTTGGTGCGCTCATCGATAATTTCCGTACCGCGCTCAGACAACACGCCTGGGCCCTGACCTTCAAACAGCGAGAACAGCTGCTGGGCATTGGCGTAACGCACCTGTATGAACTCGGTGCGCAGCGGGGCCAGTTCTGAAATCTGTCGCTGATTCTCCAGCTCCAATCGCTCTCGAGCAGCGATTTCCTGAGCCGGCGCGACCAGCAGGACATTACCGACCTGGCGCTTGTCCAGGCCCTTGGTACGCAGAATCAGATCCAGTGCCTGATCCCAGGGCACGTTCTGCAGTCGCAGGGTGATGCGACCACCGACGGTGTCACTGGCCACCAGGTTCAGATCGGTAAAGTCGGCAATCAGCTGCAGTACCGACCGAACCGGTATGTCCTGGAAATTCAGCGACAGCTTGTCACCGGTATAACGGAATTCATCATCGCGGCGCGCCAGGTCATCTTCAGTCAGCGGCTGCACGTTGATCGTCAGGACATTGTCAGCCTGATAGGACAGATAGTCGTAATTTCCCGTGGCCCGTATTGTGAACCGGGTGTGCGAGCCTTCCTGCACGGCATCGACCAGTTGTACCGGCGTTGCAAAATCGGTGACGTCCAGTCTGCGCCGCAGCTCGCTTGGCAGCTCGGTATCCTGGATTTCGACACGGATACGGCCGGCTTCACTGCTGACATCAACGGGTGCGCGGGGATCGCTCAGCCGGATGACAACGCGACCCTCGCCTTCCGCAGTGCGGCGGAAGTCCACATCGGTAACGCGAGATGCCCGGCTGACCGGTGCTCTCGGTTCATCCGACGGCTGGCGCTCGACCTGAGCCTCAGCCACTTCTGCCGGAACACGCTCGGAACCATCATCAGCACCCACCAGCACGTAAAGGTCATTGCCTTCAACCCAGGCCTCATAAGGCACCAGGCGGGTCAAGTTGACGATGACACGGGTGCGGTCCTGTGCCTCGACAACGGTGACTTCGCGGGCATTGCCGGAACCCAGTGTGTGATAGCGATCACTCAGGGCATTGCGCACCTCTGGCAGATCCAGCGCGATACGGGCCGGAGAGTCGATGGTGTAACCACGTGGCTCTGGCGGCACACCATCAAAGCTCAGGCGTATCTCAGTGCGGTCTCCCGGCAGTGATGAGAATTCGATGTTCTCCAGCGTCGCAGCGGAAACCTGGGCCGACATCAGCAGGGCGCCGATTGCCAGAAACGCCACCCAGACGTGCTGCATCCAGCTGGTCCGACCGACCGACTTGGCCTGGCAGGCTGTCGAAAACATGGCTGCATTCCTTGTTTGCATGATGTTGCCTCTCATCACTCAGCGCCTCCCAGAGTTACCGTCCGGGATCTCTCCAGGTAGGCACCCGTTCCGTCAGGTACGATCTCAGTCAATTCAATTCTGCTTTCGGAGACTGCGGTTACGCGGCCATGATCACGGCCCATATAGTCTCCCGGAGTGACGCGATGCACGCCGCCACCCGGATCTTCGACGAGAGCGTACAGATTCCCGTCTCGTGAAAGGTTGCCCACCATCCGCAAATTACCAATGCTGTATTGCTCCAGGTATTGCCGAACGCGATTCGGATCTGGCCGCACATCAGAGCGTGGCCGGTCCGGATCAACCGGCGTCACCGGCTGCGGTGGCTGGAACGGATGCCGGATGCCACCCGCGCTGTATGCGAATGGCTCGTAAGGCATGAATTCCGGCAGCGGCTCTACCGGTACTTTGGGCCGCTGGCGCAATTCTTCCTTGAAATTCTGCAGGTCCGAATAATCATTGCGGTCGCAGCCGAACAACAGGCTGGCGACACCCACAACCATCAGGACTCGGGTCAGGTAGTGCATTACCGGCCCTCCTGATAGCGATATGTCTTGGCCTGAATCGTCATGCGCAGATTATCCGGCGAGCCTTGTGGCTGAATGGTAAAGTCATGCAGCGTGACGATCCGTGACAGGTTCGCAACCCCGCTGACAAAAGCGCCGATGTTGTGAAACTCACCAGATACGGTGATGTTCATCGGCAGCTCGATAAAGACTTCCGAACGTCGCTCTGCCTGCAGATCTATGCTTTCGATCTGCAATTGATTATCGACCGCCGTACGCGTGATGTCTTCGATCAACCCGGGCACTTCGGTGTCGCTTGGCAGCTGACGCAGCAGGGTTCCGAAACGCTCATTGATCTCTTCTTTCTGGCGACGAAACTCGGCCAGGTTCGCAGCCTGGTCCCACTTCGACGTCATTTCCTGCTTCAGCGTGGTTTCCTGCCGCTGCGCTGCTTCCAGCTGTGTCTGCTTGTCGGTCAGCATCAGAAAGTAGCCGCCAACCAGCACCAGCGCGAACAATATGAACAGCAGCAAGCCTTTGACCACAGCGGGCCAGGATCCGATGTCATTGATATCCAGATCGTTGACATCGAGGTTGCGCAGTTGGTCCAGCGTGTCCTGTAACGCCATCTTTTAGCCTCCTGCCCCGTCCTCATCCTGCTTCGGATTGTCCTGCACAAAGGTCAGCTGAAAGTTGCTGGCCTGTGGTCCGAAGGAGGGGTTCTCCCGAATGCCCTGCAGGTTCGGGTTCTTGAACCATTCAGAGGTTTCCAGGTTGCGCATCAGCGCCGAAATCCGGTTATTGGACTCTGCCGTACCATTGGCCGACAGACGTTCGCCATCCATGCGCAAATTGGTATAGAAGGCGCCGCTCGGGTTCGTTCGGACCAGCTCATCAAACACACGAACGATGACGGGTCGGTTGCCCTGCAGCTCCTGAATCACGCGCATTCTGTCCAGCAACTGCTCTCGCTCCTGACGCAGCGTGCGGATCTCCGCAATCTGCCGATCAAGGTCAGCAATCTCATGCCGCAACCAGTCGTTCCGGTTGTTCTGATTGTCGAGCTGGTTGTCGAGGTACATGTTGGCCAGGATCACCAGGAAGCCGGCAATCAAAACCACGCCAACCAGGTTCAGCAGGAACTCTTTCTTCTTGCGCTCGCGCTCCCAGTCACGCCACGGTAAAAGGTTAATGTGCGCCATTATTCGAAGCTCCTCATGGCCAGACCGCAGGCAATCATCATTGCAGGGGCATCGTTGGCGAGGGCATTGGCATCGACTTTCGACGCCAGGGACATGTCGACAAAGGGATTGGCGACAATCGTCGGCGTACCCAGTTTGTCTTCCACCATGTCCGGCAGTCCTTCAATCGAGGCCGTGCCGCCAGCCAGTACGATGAAATCGACATCATCATATTGGCTTGACGAGAAGAAGAACTGCAGCGAGCGCGTCACCTGCTGCAATACGGCTTCCTTGAACGGCTGCAGGACCTCACTATCGTAGTCGTCCGGCAGGCCACCCTGTTTTTTGGCCAGGCCTGCCTCTTCAAAGGACAGGCCGTAACGGCGCTGTATGTCTTCGGTCAACTGCTTGCCGCCAAACAGCTGCTCTCGTGTATAGATCGAGCGGTCTTCGGCCAGCACACTGACCGTGGTCATGGTCGCGCCAATATCGATGATGGCGACAACCAGATCCTCAGGATTGTCTCCCAGCTGCGGCTTGACCAGGTCGAAGGCTCGCTTCATCGCGTGCGCTTCAATGTCGACAATTCGGGCCTTCAGGCCGCCAAGCTCAAGCGCGGCCTCCCGCATCTCGACATTTTCCTTGCGGCAGGCTGCGAGCAGCACTTCCACCTGCTCCGGATTGCGCGGCGAGACGCCCTGCACTTCGAAGTCGATGGCCACCTCATCGAGCGGGTATGGGATGTACTGGTCCGCTTCGACAACGATCTGGTTTTCCATGTCATCGTCGCTGAGCTCGGCATCCATCTCGATGGTCTTGGTGATCACGGCAGAGCCGGCCACTGCCACCGCAGCGGTGCGTGAGCTGGCCTTGCTCCGGCTGACCACCCGCTTGATGGCCTCGCCGACGCCCTCGACATCTCCAATGTTCTTCTCAACCACCGCATTCGGCGGCAAGGGTTCGACGGCGTAAGCCTCGACCCGATACCGGCCATTGCTCTGAGACAGCTCCAGGAGTTTCACCGAGGTGGAGCTGATATCCAGCCCCAAATAGATGGTAGACTTCTTGCTAAAGATACCGAACACGGCAGAATTCCCTATCAGGTGCGGGCACTTACGTCCTTTTAATGCGGATTTGCATTAAATACCAGAGTATTTTCAAGGGCAATTGGATCCCTATGCCAAAAACGCTGTCTCAGTCACATTCGTCCTGCTTTGTGACCCGAATCTGCCGCGGTTCCGATATGTTGAGTCGGTCTACAGAATCCGGCATTAACGCCTGTACAACCTTAACAGAGATTCCATGCGCCTACGGCTGAGAACAAGTCTGTTCGTGATTATGTGGCTGGGCTGGACTGCAGTTTGTGGTCTAGTCCTCAGTCTTGCAGGCGTGTACCTGTACCTGAACCCACAAATTCCCGATGCTGAGAGCTACCGCCATGTAAAACTGGAAACACCTCTCAGAATCTACGCAGCCGACGGCGCGCTGATCGGCGAGTTCGGTGAGCGGCGCACCATCCCGATCAAGCTCGAAGAGGTCCCGCAGGAATTCATCGATGCCATCCTCAATACCGAGGACAAGCGCTTCTACCGACACCGAGGGATCGACTGGCTGTCCCTGCTCAACGACACCCGCCAGCTGATCATGACCCGCGAGATCCGCTCCGGCGCCAGCACCATCACCATGCAGCTGGCGCGCAACATCTCGTTCACGCTGGAGCAGACTTTCATCCGCAAGTTCAAGGAAATGCTGCTGGCACTGAAGATCGAGCAGGAGCTGGAGAAGCACGAGATCCTTGAGCTGTACATCAACATCGTCCCATTCGGTCAGCGCGCCTACGGTGCCCAGGCCGCGGCCTACACCTACTATGGCCGGCCCCTGCATGAACTCGAACTGCATGAGATGGCCATGCTTGCCGGCATTCCGCAGGCGCCGTCCATCGGCAATCCGATCAGCGGGCCACAGCGCGCGATAAACCGTCGCAACCTGGTTCTGCGCCGGATGCTGGAGGAGAACTCCATCGACCAGACAACCTTCGCGCAGGCATCAGCGGCACCGAATACGGCAAGTCGCTTCGAACGCGGCCTGGATCTGCCCTCACCCTATGTTGCCGAGTGGGTTCGCCAGCAACTGCTGGCGGAGTACGGCCCGCAGATCTACAGCGCCGGCTTCGAAGTGGTCACGACCATCGACAGCCGGCAGCAGGAAGCCGCCACCCGCTCGGTCCGGGAAGGCCTGCTGGCCTATGACCGACGCCACGGCTACCGGGGGCCGGAAGCGCAGCTCACCATAGAGCCCGACACCGACCGGGACACCCTGCTGGCGATGCTGGCCGGCACGCGCCGGGTCGGAAGCCTGGACCCGGCGCTGGTCACCGCAGTCAACGAACAGTCTTTTCAGGCTATTACGCGCACCGGCCTGGAGATCGAGGTCGACTGGCCACTGATGCGCTGGGCCAGACCCTTTATCAGCGTGAACCAGCGAGGTCCCGTACCGCAGACCGCCGCCGACATCGTCAGCGTCGGCGACCTGATCCGGGTTCGGGAAATCGATGCCGGCTGGGCCTTGTCTCAGGTACCGGAAATTCAGGGCGCGCTGGTGGCCATGGACCCGGAAACGGGTGCCATCAAAGCCAAGGTCGGCGGCTTCGACTTTTTCCGCAGTCAGTACAACCACGCCTTGCAGGCGGCGCGCCAGCCCGGATCCATCTTCAAGCCCTTCGTGTTTTCCGCGGCACTGGAACGCGGCATCAGTCCGGCCAGCATCTTTCTCGATGCGCCGCTGGTGTTTGAGGACGAGAGTCTGGAAGCCGCCTACCGGCCGCGCAATGTCGGCGACCGCTACCACGGCCCCATGCAGCTGCGAGAAGCCCTGTACCGGTCGGTAAACCTGGTTTCCATGCGGGTGCTGCTCGCCGTCGGCGCGGGCAATGTGCTGGAGCACAGCCGCCAGTTCGGCTTTGACACCAGCGCCTTTCCACGCAACACCCAGCTGGCCATCGGTGGCGGCACCATGGGCGTCACGCCGCTGAAGATGACCCAGGCTTTTGGCGTCTTTGCCAATGGTGGCTATCTGGTTGAGCCGCACATCATCCAGGAGGTCTACACCCTGGATGGCAGCATCCGGCGCCGCGCCATACACCCCAGAGTCTGTCCCGATTGCGATACGGATCCACAGGTCAGCCAGCAGCAGATCGCAGAGCTGACAGACCACCGCAGCTCAGGCACGCCGGGGCGCGATGACGATGCACCGGTCGATGCCGCGTTGCGTGGGGCGCTGGCCGGCAGCAATGTGGACTTGCCAGACGATGAAGAGTTGCCCGGTGAATTGCCTGATTTCCAACTGCCGGAACCGGCGCCGCGCGTCATCGACGAACGCAACGCCTACATCATCGACAGCATGCTCAGAGATGTGGTGCGGCGCGGCACCGCAACCCGGGCCAACGCGCTCGGCCGACGTGATCTGGCCGGCAAGACCGGCACCACCAACGAAGCGGACACCTGGTTCAGCGGCTACCATCCATCGCTGGTCAGCACCGTCTGGGTTGGCTTCAGTGACAACCGACCTGTGGGCGCCAACGAGTATGGCTCCAACAACCCGCTGCCGATCTGGATCGACTTCATGCGCGACGCCATCAACGACGCGCCCGAGACGCAGCGCCCGCAACCACCCGGCATCGTCA
>SKXG01000310.1 GCA_007128525.1 Pseudomonadales bacterium
TCCTGGGCCGCCTGTTGCGCGGCATCGTAAGCCGCAGGCCCGCAAGCGGATGACGAAGTCAAGACAGCGCCGGTTATGGTAGAGCGAGCGCCCTGGCACGGCCAAGGCTGCACGGTATTTGCGGGCGGCCCGGATTTAACCTAAGTTGGCAGCGTTCCGACCGGAAGGGACGCTGATGCAAAGATTAGTCAGACCAGCCTGGATGTGCGCTCTGGGATTGTCCCTGGGCGCTGCACTCATCACGCTGTCCGCCTGCTCCAACCCGACGCGTGGCTGGCATGGTGCGCCGTTACCCGACGACTTCCCGGCGCTGCAGTTTGAGTTGCACACGCAGGCCGATCAGACGCTGACCGAGCGCGACTTCGAAGGCCAGGTCACGCTGATGTTCTTTGGCTATCTGTCGTGTCCGGACGTGTGCCCGGCAACCATGGCAAAGCTGCGCGATGCCTTGGCGGCCCTACCGGATGCCGAAGCCCAGCGCGTACGCGTCCTGTTCGTCAGTGTCGATCCGACACGGGACACACCGGAACGGCTCAGCGCCTATGCTGCGCACTTCGGCAGCGCCTTTACCGCTGCCACACAATCTCCGGAACAACTGCGTCAACTGACCAGCCGCTACGGCACCAGCTTTCAGCTTGAGGACAGCGGTGGCCAGCACTACCTGGTGGCGCACGGCAGCCACATTCTGGCCTTTGATGGCCAGGGCCGCGCGCGGCTGATGCTGCCGCACGATGCCGACGTCGATGCACTGCGGCATGACATCCGGCGCCTGCTCCAACAGTCGAGCCAAAGGGCCTAGCATGCCGGCGCTGCTGTCTCGGCTGCTGCAAGCCACGTTGATCCTGGGCCTGTTTCTGGCCGGCTATACGCTGATCATTGCCATCGTTCTGAACCAGGCAGCCGAGGGCGCTGGCACCGGCGACCGGCTGCTGATCCGCTTTGATGCCAACACCAGCACCTCTGAAGCACTGCAGTCCATCGGCGGTGCCGGCGCGGTGGTGCAACGCCAGCCAAATGGCCGCGGCTTTTATGTGGCCGAGCTGCTTGAACCGGCTGCCGCAGCCCGGATGCGTGAACACGCGCTGATCTTTCGCATCCCCACTGAACCCACGCTGTCGAGCTGCCTTGCAGCCATGTCGGACTGAGCCATGGACGCCGCGCAACCATTAACGCTCAGACCAGAGATTGCCGGCGCCATCGCTTTGGTGGGTTTGATGGCCGGCCTCGTTGCCATGGGCACGGGCACACTGCTGCCCGGCGTCATCGGATTGACCGCCATGGGTCTGGCTATGGGGCTGAGTGGCAGCCTGGGTAATCGTGCCACCATCGCGGCACTGCTTTGGCTGACGACCATGGGGCTCAGCCTGCTGTTGATTCCCTATGGTCAGGATGCGCTGGCCGTGGCCGGGCCAGCGATTTTCAGCCTGTTGTTCATTGCTGTCGGGCAATGTGCTGGCCTGCTGGCTGGCGTGCTGGTGTGGCGTCCGGTCAGCCGCTGAGCGCTGTGGCTGGCGCGGCCTGGCATATCCGTCAGGCCGCGTTAAGGGTCGCTCAGTCAGCGCTGAGTGTCTGCCCATAGATGCGCAGGGGCAGGCTCATCTGGTTATCGTTGCCACCATCACGCATGGTTTCCCAGCCGCTTATTACATCCGTCAGTTGCAACGCAGTGCCGCCTGCATCTGAACTTGTTGGTGTCACTGGTACCGCAAAGGTATTCGCATCACCGGCGTTAATACGCAGCTCAAGCCAGTACTCACCCGCCGGCAACACTACCGGCACGGAGAAAGTCAATGCCATGATGGGATTGTCATCGCTCTCCAGGTTGTTGGCGCGCACCCGGTAGGCACCGGTCCAGTCCAGCAGCCGGATGGTCGAGTCGCCATTGCTGTCGTACAGCTCGTCATGGCCTTCTACACTATCCAGCAGGTCACCCTGCAGGATGCGAAGCCGACTGGTGATGTTGCCGGGCTCAAACCCAGCGCCATTGTCGCTGACGAACGCCAGGACTTCGATGCTGCGCACCTGCCACTGTGAGCCTTCAGGCACAATGAAACGGTCCGCCAGACGAGCCTGCGGTGCTGCTGACAAATAAAGCGGGAAGCCAAAGGTCTCGTAGCCCAGATCATCGGCAACACGGCTGATGTCCGCGCCGTCTGCGCCTTCCCCTTCGGAGGTAACGAAGCTGCCGCCGTCATGCAGCCGAGTGTTGGGAACCGGTGTGGGGTCGCAGCTGGCGTTGGAGATGAAGACACCGCTGTAGTTGTCGTCCTGGAAGCCGCCAAACTGGGCCATTTCGTGAAAGCGCAGTTCCGGTTCTTCCATCAGCGACACCTCGGTGGTGACCAACCAGCCATCATCTGCGAAGGTCGCGCCGATATCGGGGTAGTGGGCACTGGCGGGGCTCGATACTGAGAATTCAGTACTGCGCGCCCACTGTCGCTCCGGCTCGGCGCCGAACTGGTAACGGTTCCAGTCATCTGGCGGGAACTCTTCACTACTGAAATCCGACATTAGGACCTCGATCCCACTCGGATTGTCCATCGTCAAATGATGGTAACGGACATCATCAACATACCAGGCATGTGAGTCCGTACCGCGCTGGCTGAATGCGAAGCAGACGTCCTGATACTGATACAGGGTCAGCGGCAGCGCGACGGACCGAAAGCTGCTTGGCAGGTCAGTTCGCTCTGACAACTCCACAAAGTCGCCATAGACGAGCGGCCCAGGCGCGGCACTGGCCCGATTGCTGACGCCACTTTCACGCTCATTGTTGCTGGCACTGACGAGGAAGAAATACACCTGATCATTTTCCAATCCTTCGACGGTAAATGGTGGGCCATCGACATCATCAACTACTTCGACCCCCGGCATGGAGCGCGTAACCTCGGGATCGGTCGAATAATAGATGGTGTACCAAAGTGCTCCCTGCGCCTCGCTCCAGTCGAGCACAACGGCACTGTCGCCACCGGCAGCGGTCAGTTCGCGCGGCTCATCGAGTCGCACAGGATCACCGTTGTCGTTATCATCATTGCCACTGCTGCCGCTACTGCCGCCACAACCGGCCAGCACCAATCCAAACATCACAAGCGCCCACCACAGGGGGTGCCCGCGTTTCGTGCCAATCCTCATACCAACACTCCGGATTTCTGGTCCATTATTCTTCGCTGTCTTCAGTGGCCGCTGCGCCATCATCGCGCTCACGCAGCCTTAGCCGCTCCTCCAACAACCAGGGATCGTCGAAGTGGCGGCGTCCAGCGAAGGCTATCGCATGCCGGCCGGATTGTCTCATCGCGCCCGGAGATGGCACGCCCATGGTCCACAGCAGGTAACGCTCACGACGCTCCGAACCCGGCACCAGTCCGTCCGGCTCATAGAGGCTGTAGCGACGGCCATCTGAGCCCGGCAGACTGCGCAGCTGGTTCGCGTGATGCAGTGGTAGCGCTACATCAGCATCAGCGTTACTGGCACGCACCCCCACCAGATAGTGGGAGCCCGATGCACGCGTCAGCTCGAACCGCTCACCCGGCAGCAAGCCGGGCAGCGGCGGACCAACAAACACAGGCTCGCCACCTCGCTGGCGCGGCCGAACGCTGACGTCGGCCCCTGGAAACACCATGTAGTAGCAGCCACAAACGTGTAGAGACTCAGCGGCCAGCGCGTTGCCTGTTTCATCCAGGGTTACGCGCCAGATGGCGCCATCAAGATGGCCGCCAAGCAGATCAAAAAAACCGTCGCGCGGCCGCTCCGGAAACCAGACCATGTAGTTAAGCTGCATCCGGACTTGCCCGCCAAACCGCGTGTAGCTGACGTACCGAAACTCGGCCGGAGCGCTGGTATCAACCTCAATGCTGCGTGCATTGGTCAGTTTGGGACTGCCGATGCGGTCTGCGTCTGTGGCGGTTTCGATGCGCCAGATCGGCGCGTGCCGCTGGAAAACATGCACCAGATCATCGGCCGAGAGCCTGGGATAGCCCAGCGCATCAGTGTTCTGCGAGGTGGCGCGCGCGTGGTCCGGCATTGGCGCTGCAGCCGCGTCCTGGCCAATATAACGAACCCAGGCCGCATCACCGGCAAGCTCGTGAGGGCTTGATAACCACCGGCTCTGCTCGGCATGCAGGTTATCAACCCCATAGAGCACGAACAGTCGGGTGATTGGATAGGCGCCCAAAACGCGCCAGCTCCTGCGATAGTCATCCGGCACATCGGCCGCAGCCCGCACGGCCTCCCGGTGGGCATCCGATGCCAGCACAGCATTATTGAGCTGCGCGGCACAGTCCCTTAATTCATTCAGCCGGGTTTCAATTGGCGCGGCATATGGCACCTGATCATGCAGATTGGCCAGCTCATAACGCCTGGCCAACAGATCGGTCGCAGCCATCTTGCCCAGCCACGACCTCCAGGCATCCTGGTCGGCATTCAACTCATCAGCAAGTGAGGCCATCAGCCGCGTGCTGCGCAACCAAGGAAAATCCGCAAGCCGGTAGGCAGCTCCATCATGCCAGCCCTGATCTGATACAGCCCGGTCCAGCTCTGTGTAAGACTCGAGGCAGGATGCACCCTGTTCATCGAGAGGCAGCGGAGGGACGGTAGTGCAACCGGACAGCGCAATCAGTACCAACAGCGTCGCCAATGATGCCCGGACCTGCAAAGCTACTCGCAGACCAATCAATACAGCCCCTATCTGTATCACCCGTTGCACCCGCGCCTCCAAGCCATCTCTTACACAATGCCCACCAGCGACTTCAATGCGGACGGCCGTAGTCAGCCAGACGCTCGTGTACAGCGGCCATCTCTGCTGCACTGAGCAGCGCGGGTGGGCCAAGTTGCAACGTACGCCAGTACTGTTCGCACAGCGTCTCCAGCTCAAGCGCAAGACCAAGCGCATGGCCGACATCACTACCGTAAACCACCATGCCATGGTTGGCGAGCAGGCAGGCGTGGCGACCGGCCAGGGCTGCCAGCATGTTATCGCTGAGCTGCCGGGTGCCGAATGTGGCGTAGTCGGCACAGCGCACATCATCGCCGCCAAATCGTGCAATCATGTAGTGAAACGGGGGAATCGGCTTGCGCTGACAGGCCAGCGCTGTCGCAAATGGGCTGTGCGTGTGAATCACAGCGCCGGCATCCGGCCAGTGTTCATAGATGGCAGCATGAAAGCGCCACTCACTCGATGGCCGCCCGCCAGCGACAGGCTGCCAGTCGGCGCCCAGCAGTACCAGGCTTTCTGGTCCGTCACGCTCCGCATCGAAACCGCTGGCCGTAATGAGCATGCCGCCTTGCTGACGCACGCTCAGATTGCCAGCGCTGGTCGTATTCAGACCTTTGCGCGCCAGCATCCTGCCAGCTTCAATAAGCGCCTGAGCATCAGACATCGCTCACGACCTGACGCAGCGTTGTCGGATCATGCACACCCTTTTCGGTGATGATGCCACGAATCAAACGGGCGGGCGTGACATCAAAAGCCGGGTTCAGCACAGCCGTGCCCACCGGCGCCAGGCGCAACGTCCGAACCACGCCATCATCATCCTGACCGGACAGCGTGCACACCTCTTCTGCGCCGCGATCCTCGATGGGTATCCGGTCGCCATCAGGACAATCGGGATCGATGGTGGACAAGGGGGCAGCCACGTAAAAAGGCACGCCGTTGTCAGCCGCCGCCAACGCTTTCAGGTAGGTGCCCACTTTATTGGCGCAGTCGCCATTTATGGCCACACGGTCAGCACCGGTGATGACCAGATCCACTTCATTGCGGGCGAGCAGAATGCCGGCTGCGTTGTCGGCAATCAGACTGTGGGGGATACCGGCCTGATGCAATTCCCAGGCGGTCAGCAATCCCTGATTGCGTGGCCGCGTCTCACTGACCCAGACATGAACCGGCACGCTCCGAGCTTGTGCTTCGTACACGGGTGCCAGCGCAGTTCCAGACCCCAGTGTCGCCAGCGCGCCCGCATTGCAGTGCGTCATAATGCGCACCGGCCCCTGACGGCGTGCCGCAATCTGCTGCAGCAGTCCTACGCCCTGCGTACCAATGGCCTCGCAACTGCGGCAGTCACCATCCTGCAAGGCTCTGGCCAGCGACCAGGCGGTCTCCGCCCGCTCTGCAGGCGGGACTCTGGCCGCTGCCGCGAATACCTGATCCAATGCCCAGCGTAGATTGACGGCAGTCGGGCGCGTTGCCAGCAGTTCCGCATGGGCCTGCTCCAACATTGCATCCGAGGCGTCCTCGCGCAGCGCCAGTGCCAGCCCATAGGCCCCTGTAACGCCAATCAATGGGGCACCGCGTACCTGCATCCGGCTGATGGCCGCAGCGGCATCACGCCAGTTCGCCAGCGGCGCATACCGGGTTTCATACGGCAGGCACGTTTGATCGAGCACCTCGATACGATCAGCTTCCACCCGCAGGGTTGCAGGAATGGTCATGAATGGAATCTCCTGAGCGTCCACCGCCCGGCTTGGCTGACGTTGATAGCCGGACCCCTGCGACATTTTGTCACTTCCCTGCAGCGAAGCGCGACCTAGACTGCTGAGGGTGTCCGGCAATGTCGTCACGCATTCCTCAATTAGGGGTTCCGATGCCACCAAGCACACTGATTCATGGTATGAAGCACACCGTTCCAATCCTGCTGGCGGTCGGCCTGGTATCGCCAGTGTGGGCAGCCGACAGTGCCACCAATCAGGATGCCACAGGCTCTGACGGTACGGCAGCGGAACCCGTTGCAGCAACATTGCAAGAGGCCCACGCACAGTTGGGCGAACCCCTGGTGGCGACTCATATCGTGGTGACCGGCGCCCCCACTGCGGCGCCGCTGACCGTCGAACTGGATCCGCGCCAGCCGCGTCAGCCAATTCCGGCACAGGATGGTGCAGACTTTCTGAAAACAGTGGCCGGCTTCTCCGTGATCCGCAAGGCCGGCACCGATGGCGACCCGTTGTTTCGTGGCATGGCCGGGTCACGTCTGAATGTGCTGGCCGACGACAGCCCGTTGCTGGGTGCCTGCGGCAACCGTATGGATCCGCCGACGGCTTACATCTTTCCGCAGTCATACGACAGCGTCCGCATTTTGAAGGGTCCGCAAACAGTGGTCTGGGGCGGCGGCGCGTCGGCTGCCACTGTGCTGTTCGAACGAAAGGACTACAGCACCGATCAGGCCGGGCAGCAGCTGAACGCGCGCCTGACCTCCGGACGCTGGGGCCGGCGTGACCTAGCGGCGGACGCCCAGCTCGGTACCGCAAATGGCTACGTACGCCTGCAAGGCAGCGATACCCGGGGCGATGACTATCGCGATGGCGACGGACTGGCCGTTCATGCTGGGCATGAACGCTGGCAAGTGCAGATGAGTGCCGGCTGGTTGCCAGCGGACAACTGGCTGGTGGAGGTGAGTACGGCACAAAGTGATGGCAGCGTCGCCTATGCCGACCGGGGCATGGATGGCAGCCGCTTCGACCGTCAGACCTACGGACTGCGGATACAGGTCCGTCCTGACCACCACCTTGTCGAGCGGCTGGAAGCCCGCTTCTCATACAACTACACCGACCACGTCATGGACAACTACAGCCTGCGTACGCTCAGCATGCCAAGCGCACGCGTCAGCAACCCGGACCGGCGTACCCGACAGGGCCGACTGCTCGGAGAGCTTCAGTTTGGCGAGCCCTGGTCGCTGAGTCTGGGCATGGATCTGCGTGATGACGTACATCGAACCCGTGGCAGCCTGAATCAGGAAATCACCGACTATCGTGATGTACCTTTCAAGCGCGATGGCAGCTTCTTGACCATTGGTGCCTTTGGCGAGGTGCACTATCACGCCACTTCGCAACAAACCTGGATCGCCGGCGCCCGCCTGGATCGGATTCGCGTCGAGGATCATCGCGAACAGATCAGCGGTGGCACCAACGATACAGCCGGTGCCGTTACCCGCGATACGCTGAGCAGCGCCTTCCTGCGCATTGAACAGGGCCTGATGCAATCGGTTCTTTTCGCCGGGGTCGGTATGGCAGAGCGGCAGCCAGACTACTGGGAGCGGATCGGTGGCGGGAAGCGCAGCCTGGATGGCAACAGCGCTTTCTTTACGCGCCCCGAACGCACCACACAACTGGATACCGGCCTGGTCTACACTGCCGATCGCCTGCGCGCCTCAGTGTCATTGTTCGCGAACCGGATTGACGACTTCATTCTGATTGACAGCCGTCCCGACGGACTGCCCGTCGGCCCCATTGCTGTCCGTAACGTGGACGCTGTCAGTGTCGGTGGTGAGCTGGAATTTGGCGCCGAGCTCACCCAAAACTGGTCCAGTGATCTGACGCTGGCTTATACCTATGGCCGCAATCGTACGGACGGCAGCGCACTGGCGCAGATACCGCCGCTTGAAGGGCGCCTGTCCGTGAACTATCAATACGGCAATCTTTCCACAGGCGCATTACTGCGCGCCGTACAAGGTCAGCGGCGTGTCGATCCAGGCCGCGGCAACATCGCTGGTCAGGACCTGGGCACTTCTGCCGGCTTTGCTACGCTGGCGCTGAATGCCGGGTACCGCCTGACGGATGCACTTGGCCTGAGCCTTGGGGTCGACAATCTTCTCGACCGGGCCTACGTCGAGCACCTGTCACGCGCTGGCGGCATGGTGGCGGGCTATACCCAAACGGCCCAGGTGCCAGAGCCGGGCCGGGTACTGTGGATGACACTGGATCTCAGGATTTGATGGCCTCGAGCTGCTCGCTGTAAGCATCACGCGAGGCTTTGAAGCGCTCGAACGGAAACTTGATCGGCACACCTTCGAGTGCCGCAAGTAGCATCTGCAGGTGCGCTTCCCAGCCGGCAGCACTGCGTGCAACGTTCTCGTCCTCCGGCAGGGACAGGCGCAGCTCCAGCCGCGTGCTGTCACCGTCCGGCTGCAGGGTCCAGCGCACTGGTCGCAGTGGCTCACCCGGCCCGCTCCAGGAGTACTCCAGTACATTGGGTGGTTCGCAGGCCGAGACCTGGCTGTCGATGATGATGCCGCTGTCGCCAAAGTCCAGACGCGCCGCACCACCTACCCTTAGCTCAATTTCTCCGGGGGCCAGCCACTCGACAAGCTTTGCCGGTACAGTAAGCATCTCCCAGACCTGCGCCAGGTTGTGCGTCAGGTGGCGTGTGAGGCGTACCTCCCAGGAACCCGCCTTGTGCTCGATGGTTCCCAGAGATTCATTGCTTTCGGTCATGCTTGGCTCCGCCCTGATATCGACATAGTCGGGCGCAGAGCCTGCCACCGGGCCGCCAGCGCGCCTATTCGTGGCTTCCCTTATCGGAAAGTTGATCGATCGCGCTTCGCACCTGATTGCGGCCGCCAGCTTTGGCCTGATACAGGGCACGGTCGGCGCTTGCGAGTAAGGCCTCCGCTGTAGCATCCCGGTCATCCAGCAGGGCCAGGCCGATACTGGTGGTGCAGCAGATTTCCTGTTCATTGGAGACGACACGGACTTGGGCGATGGCGCAGCGCAGGCGCTCGGCGACCTCAACGGCTTTTGATAAATTGGTATTGGGCAGCAGCAGGGCAAACTCCTCACCGCCCATACGCGCTGCAACATCATTGGCCCTCAGTGTCTGCTGCATGCACTTCGAGACAGCCTTCAGCACCTCGTCACCGGCGCCATGACCGTATCGATCGTTAATCTGCTTGAAGTGATCAAGGTCCACCATGGCCAGCACGAACTGACCACCATAGCGACTCACGCGGCTCAGTTCCCGATCCAGCTCGGCAAGCAGGTGGCGGCGGTTCCACAGCCCAGTCAGTTCATCCGTTCGGGCCAGGCGCAGCAACTCACGTTCAAAGGACTTGCGCTCACTGATGTCCTCAATGATCGACCAGACCAGGTCTTCATCCCGCTCATCCGAGAACTGCACACCGCGACAACTGACCGGCAACAGGCTGCCATCTTTGCGGTGCAGGGCTTCTTCGACAGGGCCATACCGACCGACCTCACGCAGTTGGTCCATGGCCGCCAGCTCCGTGCTCTCATATTCCGGCGGCAACAGGTCCCAGATTGTCATCTGTGCGAGCTCCGAACTGCTGTAGCCGATCTGCAGGCAGAAGGCCGCATTGACCTCAACGAAGGCACCATCAGAGACCCGGTTCAGTGTCAGGCCCAATGGCAACAGCTCATGCAGTGCCCGGTAACGCGCCTCACTGAATCGCAGCTGCTCTTCGACGAGCTTGCGCACGCTGATGTCCTGATGCGTCCCCGCAATTAACAGCGCCCTGCCTTGCGCATCACGGCTGGCGACTCGCCCTCGGCTCAGAACCCACACCCAGTGGCCAGCCTTGTGCCGCATCCGCATTTCGCTCATGTAGTACGGCGTTCGGCCGGCAAAGTGGTCTCGCAGATTTGCTTCCGCCCGCGCCAGATCATCGGGATGGACGAGGTTGCGCCAGGTCTCCACGGACAGCGGGCCAAGCTCCGCCAGCGAGTAGCCCAGCATCTCCGCCCACCGCTGGTTGTAGCGTGCGCCGCCAGACTCCAGGTCATACTCCCAAGTGCCGGCATTGGTGCCATCAAGAATGTCAACCAGGCGGCCCTGTTCAGCACGGAGGGCAGCTTCGACTTCCAGGCGTTCGCTGATGTCCCGGCAGATTGCAACACAACGACCGGGCTCGCCCGCTTTATCCGGCTCATAGTGCAGGCTGACTTCAACGGGTATCCAGCGCCCATCCCGCGCCTGCAGTGTGGCTTCAAACGGCATCTCAACGGCTTCGCCACGTGCCAGCGCACTGGCAACCTGTGCAACACCCTGTGCCGGCAGCCCGGCTTCCAGCTCGGGCACCGTCAGCGCCTGCAGCGCACTCTCCGACCAATCCAGTAGCGACTGAGCGCCCTCGTTAGCATAATCGATGCGTAGATCTTCGATGTCGAAGGTCAGCAAGGCATCATTGGTCCGATCGAGCAGGCCCTGTAGTCGCTCGACCGCGAGCACCGCATGACGACGTCGGGTCCAGCTTCGAAACAAAACAAGCAGCAGCAACAGCCCGACCACCAGCGCGATCAGCCAGTTGCGCCAGATGGCCAGATCCATACGCTGTTTCGAGTTCAGAGCAGAGGTAATGTCCTGCCAGATTAATAGACGCAGACGCCCGTTGGGCTCGCTGCTGCCATATTCTGTAAGCGGCATGGACAGAAGCAGGTAATCCCGACCATCAACGGACTGTACCAGCGGCGCTTCGCTTTCAACCGGTGGCAGCTGACCCAGTTGAAACCAATCCCGGATCTCCGGGCGCGAATGCGCATCGAGCAGCCAGCCATCGCGCTCATATCTGGGCCTGAGATGCTCATCCCACAGCTCATTGGAAGCGTCAGAACGAAGCAGCAGTGCGAACCCGGTACCAAAGCGTTCATCGAGCGCTGCCAGGTCCGGGAGCAGGTCAAAACCGACTTCAATGGCGGCTATCACAGGCTGAGGCGCACCAGCGACTTGGTCTTCGCCTGCCTCTGCATGGCCAAACACAGGCGCCACGCCTCGCATCCCGACGCCATGTCTGCCCACCTCAAGGCCACCGGCCACTTCCCCTTGACGCAGCACGTCGGCAACCAGGGGCCGGAACTCGATCAGCTCATCGCCATATCGCTCGGGCCGGTGCATTCGAATCAAGGTGGTGGCGTCTGGGGCGAGATGTACATGCAGCTGTCGTGCGCCTTCCCTGCGCAGCTGTCGCCAGGCCGGGGTCATGCGATCCTGCAGGGCGTCACGCACGGTCGCCAGCACACTGGCATTACCCGCCGATACTCGCGTCAATGTGACGGCCTGCTCAATTTCGGCCAGCAAGGCCGCATCTGTGGCCAACAGCTCTGCGGCCAGCTCGGCCCGGCGCCGGATGCCATAGCCGGTCTCCCGCACCGCCGTGCGCTGCAGATCCATCTGCCAATGCATGACGCGATCCCA
>SKXG01000179.1 GCA_007128525.1 Pseudomonadales bacterium
AGTCTTCGTTCCAGGCGATCCCGGATGACATGGTCAGCAACTCGCGTATGGTTACCGCGCCGTAGTCGCTGCCCGCCATTTCGGGAACATAGGACTCGAGCGTGCTGTCGAGGCTGTCAATGTAGCCGTCCTCAATCGCGGCGCCAATCAACGTGCTGGTCACTGACTTTGCCACTGAGAACGATGCCCAGAGGGCATCCTCGCTGCGCCCGTGGTGGTAGCGTTCCAGTAAGATTTCCCCGTTGTGCACGACCAGCACACCTGTCACGCGGTGATCCGCCATGTAGCTGTCGAGATCGTAGACCTGTCCGCCAAAGGAGAATTCCGGACTGATGGTGTTCGCTGCGACGGGTAGCTCCCACAGCCTGTCATCTGCGGCGACGAGGTTGACTGGAAAAATGCGCTCCATCTGCCCGAAGCCGGTCATGGTCTGCTCCGGGCTCCATCGCAACGGACTGACGTCCGATGGAGGCAGGCTGTCCTCCGCTAGCCCGGCAGACGTGAAGCTGAGCAGTGCGGCACTTAAGAGCGCTGACCTTAGTGCCGTGAGCGGTCGGGTGCGGGGCTCTCTTAGACGGTGAAAGTGCATGTTCATGTGATGTACCCAATCCATTCATGACAGGCCAAGAGTACTAGCCAGGCAGCAAGTGGTCGAATATCTTAGAGCTTTTGTGTGGAGGCGGGGTTTGGCGGTTGTAAACAAAGCAGCGCAACTGCGCTGGCCGGTTGGCGAGATCATCACCGCGAGCTTTACCAAGGTGCCCGGAAAACGCCGCTGGAACGTTGTGGCGATTGGTGTCATGCCGGGGCAGGCCGTACTGATCTCAACCCCAGTTGGCGGCGGAATGGCCGTGCCCTTGTACAGCGGCGATCAGGTCACGCTGCGCTACCTGGCCGGCTCAGACATTGTTGGTTTCACCAGCAGTGTCCAGCGCATGGTCTATGAACCCTTTCCCTATCTATTACTGCACTATCCACAGGAAATTGAGACTTTTCAGGTACGTCAGGCTGAGAGAGCAATGTGGCAGGACTCGCCTGAGGTGAAATGTCTGCTTGCCGATGCGGAGGAGCCGGTGGCCGCGCGGCTTCTGGACATCAGTCAAGGCGGATACCGTGTCGCGCTGCAGAGTGAGCCTCCGGATCTGGAGTCGGAAATTGAACTCAGCTTTACTGTGCCAGTGGCTGGTTCGGAGTACGACTTTGTGCTGCCCGGCACAGTACGCAATGTACAAGTGCAGCGGCCTGGCAATCCGGGTAATGATGAGGCCGCGTTGCCAACCTGCACGCTCGGTGTCGCGTTCGACGCCTTGGCGCAGGAGGACAAATTTGCACTGACGGCACTGGTCTATGAGCTGCTCGCGCTGGAGCGTGCCAGCGGTTGATACTGCAGTCTGCCCGGTCGGCTGTGCTTTCAATCATTCATTTGCTCTGAGATGAGGCAAGTTATGGCGCAAACGAAGTTTCTGCTTGATGAGTCGGAGATTCCAACCCACTGGTACAACGTCATCCCCGACATGCCCAACCCGGCGGCACCCTATCTTGGGCCGGATGGCCAGCCGGTGACACCCGATGCGCTGTCAGCCATTTTTCCACCTGCGATCATCGAGCAGGAAGTCAGCACCGAGCGATGGATTCCAATTCCGGAGCCGGTCCGCGAGGCGTTGCAACTGTGGCGACCGTCACCGCTGTATCGGGCATTGCGGCTGGAACAGATGCTGGATACTCCGGCTAAGATTTACTTCAAGTACGAAGGCGTCAGCCCGGCCGGCTCGCACAAACCCAACTCTGCGGTGGCGCAGGCGTACTACAACCGCGAAGCCGGCATCAAACGCCTCACCACCGAAACCGGCGCTGGCCAGTGGGGTTCATCACTGGCGCTGGCCGGCAGCATGTTCGGCCTGGAGGTTCGTGTCTACATGGTTCGGGTGAGCTACGAACAGAAGCCGTTCCGGCGCTCGATGATGGAAACCTGGGGTGGCGAGGTGATTCCGAGCCCCTCCAACCGCACGCAGGCCGGTCGGGCAGTTCTGGCCGCGGATGCCAACTCTCAGGGCTCACTGGGTATTGCGATTTCCGAAGCGGTTGAAGAAGCCGCATCCCGTGACGATACCAATTACGCGCTGGGCTCGGTGCTCAATCACGTGCTGTTGCATCAGACCATCATCGGCCTGGAGACGCGAAAGCAACTGGAAAAGGCTGGCGACTATCCTGACATTATCTTCGCCCCCTGTGGCGGTGGCTCCAACGTTGGCGGCATGATGTTTCCCTTTCTTGCCGACAAGGCCGCCGGCAAGGACATACGTCTGGTTGCGGTGGAGCCGACCTCTTGCCCGACACTGACCAAGGGCCACTTTGCGTACGACTTTGGTGATGTGGCCGGGCTGACGCCGCTGATGAAGATGTTCACGCTCGGTCATGATTTCATGCCGCCGGGTATCCATGCCGGGGGTCTGCGCTATCACGGCGACTCGGCCCTGGTCTCGCAGCTATACCATGACAAGGTGCTGGAGGCCGTTGCTGTACCGCAAGTGGCTACCTTCGAAGCGGGCGTTATGTTTGCCAAGGCGCAGGGCATTATTCCGGCGCCGGAGTCGAGCCATGCCATCCGTGCGGCGATCGACGAAGCGCTGCGCTGCAAACGGGACGGCGAAAGCAGAACCATACTGTTTACGTTGTCTGGTCATGGTCACTTCGACATGGCGGCCTATGACAAGTATCTGTCCGGTGGTCTGGAAGACTTTGACTATCCTGACGAGGCGATTGAGGCGGCACTGCACAGTCTGCCAAAGGTAGGTTGATCGACTGCGACTTGAATCGACCTGTGATGACAGGCAGCAGGCACCAAAAAAACGGCCGCTGTTGCCAGCGGCCGTGGTAGTGGGCCGCCGGGGCGGCCCTGTGGGTACATCGGGAGTTTCAGCTCAAAGCCGGGCTGGCAGCACCACCCTTGACGCCGGCCGGGGCAGTGACCTGTGCCTGGCGCCAGCCGAGAAAGACCACATAGATCAGTACCAGTGCCCCTGCGGCGAAGATCACGTCGCCAGGCACCCGCATCCATACCAGTGTCTCCATGATCGGCCCACGGACGATTTCTTCCGAGCGCGCGTACCAGAAGCCCGTGGTGATGCTGTGCCAGGCCTGGTAGATGCCCGCAGGTAGCAGTGAGAAGAACACCATGGCACCAAGCCCGAT
>SKXG01000064.1 GCA_007128525.1 Pseudomonadales bacterium
AACGCAGTTGCAATGACATAGGGTTTCAATCCGAGGTCACTGAGCCTTGCCAGACTGGCCACGGCCGAATTGGTATGCAGGGTCGAAAACACCTGATGCCCGGTCAAGGCAGCATGGAATGCAACCTCGGCGGTCTCCTGGTCTCGGATTTCACCCAGCAGTATGACATCGGGATCCTGACGCAGGATGGCGCGCAGCACGGTCGCAAAGTTAAGACCTACCCGCTCGCGGACATGCACCTGCCCGGCCATGTCCATGTAGAACTCCACCGGATCCTCGATAGTGACGTAATTCTTCATCGAGGTCGCGCCGTCCTGCAACAGACTGTAGAGCGTGGTTGTCTTGCCGCTGCCGGTCGGCCCGGTGGCCAGAATGATGCCCTGAGGCCGGGCAGTCATACTCTGTACCAGGCGACGGTTCACCTGCGAGAAGTTGAGTTCATCCAGCGTCTGTACCGAAGCATTGCGGTCAAGCAGGCGCATGACCACCTTCTCACCATTTATCGTCGGCAGTGTCGAGATGCGCATGTCTATGATCCGCATCGGCGTCTGAACCGTTATCCGGCCATCCTGTGGTCTGCGCCGCTCCGTGATGTCCAGATCGGCCATCACCTTGATCCGGGAGGTCAATGGCCGTTGCAGACTCAGAGGAATCTGGATCTTGTCGAGGAGCACGCCATCGATGCGGAAGCGGACCGAAACAGCTCTGACCCGCGGCTGTATGTGGACATCACTGGCACCCTGGCGCACGGCCTCCATGATGACTGCATTCACCAGCCTTATGGCTGGTGGCTCATCACTGCCAGCCAACATCTCCTCAACACTTTCCTGGCCCTCATCATCCAGCACCACCTGAACACTGTCATACGGATCCTCTTCCGGAGACACCCGCGTCTCAAGCTCGGCGAAGCTGAGGTCCTGGTTGCCGTACAACTCCTCGAGCTTTTTTCGGATGTCCGCCACCGGTGCGATGACCGGATCGACTTCAAGCCCAGACACAAACCTGAGGTCATCCAGCAGTCCCTGATCCAACGGATCAGCAACAGCCAGCAGCAACCTGCGTGACGCCAGCTTCAGCGGCACAACCCAATGCCGCTCGCAAAAGGTCTTGGGGATCAGCTCCAGAACAGACGGCTCAACCGCGAACTCTGCCAGCGAAATTTCGTCGATCATCAGGTCATCCCGAAGGATCTTCAGGACCACCGCTTCATCGACCCAGCCCTTATCCCAAAGCACGCGAACCATGGGCTGACGCTGCAGCTGTTGCAGGCGATGCAGCTCCTGCACCTGCCGGTCTGTCAGCAGGTTGCGCTTGCGCAACAGAATCGCCAGCTGGCTTCGATTGGTAACTGCAAGCTTGGTCAGTGACTTCAGCTGCCGGGCAGCCTGTTCATTGTCGGTCTGCAGCGCTTTATTACGCTGTGCAAGGTCATGCTGCTCAAGCGCCAGCGCAACTGTGACGCGAAGATCATCGTCATTCCAGGGCTTTAGAATGAACTTGTAAACCGCACCTTCTTTAATCGCGCCCATGACCGCACCGGTATCGGCATGGCCCGTCAGCATGATTCGGATGGTTTCCGGGAAGTCTTTCTTGATCTGCTTGAGCAGGCTGGCGCCATCCATACCAGGCATCATGTAATCTGAGATCACAACCTGAAAGGTTTGTGCATGCAGGCAGCTCAATGCTGCTTCAGCAGAGTGCGCTGTAACCACCTCATAGCTTTCCTGTCGGAAGACCCGCTCAAGTGCTCTGAGCACATTGGGCTCATCGTCGACCAACAGAATTCGATAACGGGCAGGCGTACGACCGGCATCAGCCGATGTATCCGGCTTGCCGGTAAACAGGGCAAAGTAGTCACTCACCACCGTCACCCTTATCGGTCGCATTGTCCGGCATAACAGGAACACGAAGGCAGACTTTGGTGCCCGTCCCTGGTGTACTGATAATCTGGATGTCACCCCCGTGGGCTCGAGCGATGTCACGCGCAACGGTCAAGCCGAGGCCAGTACCGGCCCCGACCTCCCGGGTGGTGAAGAAGGGATCGAACACCCGATCCAGCAGACTGGCTTCGATACCGGAGCCGGTGTCGGTGATCGACAGCTCAATCCATGACGCGCAGGAACTGGTCGTGACTTCGATACGCCCTGCCCCATCAATGGCCTGACGCGCATTCTGCAGCAGACCGAGGATGGCCTCCCCCATTCTTGCAGCGTGCAGTTCCACAGCCGGCAAAGTCGCTGGCTGAAAAACAAGTTCGATGTCAATCGGGCACTGCAGCGCAGCCATCGCGCAGGCACTGCCGACCACATCATTGAAATCCACACAACGGACATCGACCTGGTCTACCTGAGAGAACAGCTTCAGGCTGCTGACGATTCGGGCAACCCGATCAATGCCATCAATGGACTCCGAGAGCAGCTCTGAAAAGTCTGCAAGCAGGGTCTCAACCTCACCCTCATCCGCACCCTCCTGGTTCGGTTGCTGAATCGATTGCCTGAGCGCGCTGAGTTCACTGAGGTAAGCCATGCCCGTGTTCAGATTGCTGCGCACAAAGCCAATCGGATTATTGATCTCATGCGCGACACCGGCAGCCAGCCGTCCAACTGAAACCAGCTTCTCGTTCTGATACAGCTGTCGTTGCGTACGTTCAATCTCGCCAACCTGGGCCTGGACCCGCCTTTCCAGCTCCCCGGAAAGCGTGCGGTACTTCGCCTCGGACGCCGAGAGCTCAGCGTGTTTCTGTTGCAGTGCTTCGTAATCAGCCTGAACGGCACTCAGGTGAAGGGCCGAAGCCATCTGATAGCGAGCGTTCGCCTGCATCAGCACATCGATCAGTGCAGCGCAGTTACCTAGCTGATTCTGCGGCCGATCGCCGTCGCTGACCTCGGCGCTCAGCGTCGCGATCGGTTCCAGATCCCAGTACAATGCCTGCACAGAGTTTTGATCTTCGGTGTGAGCCACGCAAGCCTGACCTTCCATGGGCTGCAAAGTCAGTGGCGCCCCTGCCAGCTCGGAGAGCAGCTGCAAGATGGCCTGCCTTTGAGCATTGGGCAGCAGCTCGTCGAGGGTCAGTGTTCCATCATAGGCGCGCATGTTTTGCATCCGTCAAGCCTGCCCGAACCGTGCTGCCCATCGCTGCCTCAAGGAACTCGACTTCTTCCACACC
>SKXG01000256.1 GCA_007128525.1 Pseudomonadales bacterium
ACAATGCCGGGAAGTTGCTCGATAACCGCATCGGAAAAACGGCGCTCGGCTGCAGCCAAAGCTTCAGAATGCTGGCGCTCTGTTTCCAGACCCAGGGCCTCAATGGCAAAGCACAGGTCGTTAACTGCCTCATTAAGCAGCATCACTTCCTGGCTTTGGAAGAAGCCCTCAGTATCGGCGTACACATGCAGGACACCGGCCAGCTCATCCTCGTGGTAGATGGGAAACAGGGCGCTGGATCGAAAGCCGGCTTCCAGGGCCGGGCGCCCCCATGGAGAGGCGTCAGGGCTGGCTGCAATGTGATTGTCAATGTGCGGCGTACGGTCGCTAACCAGCAGGCTGTCTCCGGCGAATACATTGCCCTGTGCGTTGCAACTGAGCTGAATAACACCTGACAAGGCGCTGTGTTCGCCACTGGCGGCCAACGGCGTGAACAGATTGCTGCCGGGTTCACGCCAGCCGATCCACGCCATGCTCAAGCCACCGTGATTCACCAGCCCATGACAAATACGGTCCAACAGATGTGCCTGGACGCGCTCGCTGGCAATCGCCTGGTTAATGTGCGACAGCGCGTTATAGAGTCGATTCAGGCGTTCGATCTCGGCTTCATGGGCGAGCTGTCGGCTGATGTCACGCAGGATGGCTGTATGGCGAACGCCGTGACGGCCTGGCACTTGTGAGACGGCCGCTTCGATGGGGATGTGCCGGCCGTCGGCAGATATGCCGGATGTCAGGCGGTAGGCACTGTTGCCACTGCTGATGTCAGTCTGGAGAAAGCGTGACAACGGCTGTCCCAGCGCTTCGTCGGCACTGCAGCCGAACATGGCTTCGGCGGCCGCATTGAACATGAGCAATCGACCATCCGCATCAACAGTGACGATGGCATCCATTGCGGACCCAATAACTGCTGCCAGCTGATTGCGGTTGGCGGCCAGGCGCCGTTCAGAAGTGCGCAGTGCAACAAAGGCCCGCTCTGTGGATGAGAATGCCCGCCACATCAGCCACAGCAGCACCAGTGCCGTGAAGATGACGAAAACGAAGCCCTTGTAGACGCTCCATTGACCGAAGGTTTCGGCGTCCGGGGCCAGCGCCATTAGGGCCAGGTCGGAATAGTAGATCCACAGCAGTGCCACGCCGGCATAGACGACGGCGATCCAGAAGGCTTTACGCCGAAACCTTGTGGACATCCAGGCCGACGGCACTGGGGAATCGTCGGACGCAATCTCAACAGGGCTGTCCTTCCCATTGGGGGGCGTTTGCCCTGCTGGCTCCGTCGTTGTCGGCTGTATTTCACCTGGCGTGCGCACGGCATCCCGATGGCCTGTCGACTCCGGCCGTTGCTGCTCCGAGGAGCATTTCAATCGTTCCTTTGTGTATACCACTGGTGGGACTCGGCGCATATAGGGCTGCGAAGGGTCGGTGCAGCCTGTCCGCTGGTCCAACCTTGGACAGTCATTGGGAAGAATCGTTTGTGGCTGATGCTCCGACTGCCCGACCAGGTCTGCCGCTGCCAGAGGTGCTGCTGGGCCAGTTGTTCAAATTGTGCGCCTGGTGGCGCTCTGACTGCCAAGCGCAGACTAGACTTGCGTATTCGCCGTGAACTGCCAGCAGGGAGAAGTCGTTGCAGCTGAGCGTGCCTGACAAAGTTTGTGATCTGAGCCTGACCCGGATGCTCAGCGCACCACCATCGCTGGTCTGGGCGGCCTTTACCCAGCCACGTCACCTGATGCGCTGGTGGGCACCTGAGCCGCTGCGGCTGGAGACCTGTGAAGTCGAGCTCTGCGCCGGCGGGGGCTTCCACACGCTCATGCGCTCCCCGGCCGGGGAGCGCTTCGACGATCTGGCCTGCTTTCTGGAAGTGGCGCCGCATGAGCGTCTGGTCTGGACCGACGCACTGCAGCCAGGCATGCGCCCTGCGGCCGCAGCGGGGAAAACCACAGGACTGGCGCTGCAGCCGCGTGGCACCGGATCAGAAATCTGTCTGACCGTACTGTGGCCGGACCCGGAAACCAAGGCCAGCCAGGATGCCATCATCTATGAGTTCGGCCTTGGACGCAGCCTCGATCAGCTCGTTGCCTACGCGTTGACGCTGTGAGGTGACGATGCCGGCGACCAGGTCCCGGCATGTGCCGCCCGCAGACTCTGACAGGCATGCTCGAGCGCGGGCCGGGCTGCCGGTATCAATGCCGCCATACCGACAAAGCCGTGAATCATGCCGTCGTAACGTTGCAGCTCAACCGGCACGCCGGCCTCATGCAGTGCGCGGGCGTAGGCTTCGCCCTCATCACGCAGCGGGTCATATTCGGCCGTCACCACCAGTGCCGGCGGCAGCCCGGCAAGGCTTTGTGCCTGCAGTGGGCTGGCATAGGGTGAGCGCCGCTGCGCCGGGTCCGTGCAGTAGTTGTCCCAGAACCAGGCCATGCCACTGCGCGTTAGCATGTAGCCTTCAGCATTGCTTCGATAGGAGCCGGTCTCAAAGTTGGCATCGGTGACCGGATAGATCAGCAGTTGAAAGCACAGCGCCGGACCACCCTGGTCGCGAATGCGTTGAGCTGTTGCAGCCGCCAGATTGCCGCCGGCACTGTCACCCCCTACGGAGAGCCGGCGCGGATCGCCGCCCAGCTCGGCGGCATGTTCGCCAGCCCAGCACACGGCCGCATAGGCATCGTCGAGTGCAGCCGGGAACGGATGCTCGGGCGCCAGCCGATAGTCGACAGACAGAACCAGGCACTGGGCGCTGCGACAGGTTTCCCGGCAGTGGCTGTCGTGGGTGTCGAGATCACCGATGACCCAGCCGCCACCATGACAGTAAACGTGCACTGGGAACGGCCCGGAACCTTCCGGCCGGTACAGTCGCACCGGAATCTCGCCGCCCGGACCGGGAATGACGCGATCTTCGATTGCGCCAACCGGCACCGGATCTCCGGACCGGTTCATGGCCCGGAACATCTCCCGTGCCTCAGCGGCGCTGCGCTGCTCCAGTGGTGGCGCGCCATTCTTGCTCATCTGCTCGAGCAGGGCGGCGGTGACAGCTTCCAGTGGCATAAGGGGTCTCCACGCGATGCAAAGTAGCTCAGATTACGCCAGCGGCTAGAAATCCGCCAACCGCCACACGTCATAGGCTGGCTCCTCAAACGGATGCGCCCGTTTCAGTGCTGC
>SKXG01000112.1 GCA_007128525.1 Pseudomonadales bacterium
CGGACCTGCCTGCTCCGGATACAGATGCCAAAACCGAACTCTCACCGGACGAAGAGGCCGCGCACACCGTTGCTGCACGCGAAGCCCTGCGCCGCCAACTGGCCGCCGATGTCGAAGCATTTCTGAGCCAGGGCGGGAACATCGCCAGCGTCGAACGCGGCTTGCGCGCCGACCCGCCGAGCCGACCACGCAACAACTACGGCCGGAATGCCATTTAACGGGCCATAGGCGCGACGCCACACGCAACCCGCACAACCCGCTCAACCCGCACAACCCGCACAACCCCAGCCGGGGCGATTCCGGCCGCAATTACCGCTAGAATAGCGCGCTCGATTCACGCGGAGCGAGCAATGCGCTATATCAGCACCCGGGGCAACACCGAGCCGATGGCTTTCCAGGATGCGGTTCTCACCGGCCTGGCACCGGATGGCGGCCTGCTGATTCCCGAACGCCTGCCGGACCTGGGCCCGGAGCTGAAGCAGCTGCGCGGCAAGTCCTTCCAGGAGACCGCGCTGGCGGTGCTCTCCCACTTTATTGACGACATCCCGCGCGACGACCTCGCCGAACTCATCGAGCGCAGCTATGCCAGCTTCGACGCACCCGACATCACCCCGCTTGAGCACCTCGGCGAGTTCAGCGTCCTCGAGCTGTTCCACGGCCCGACCCTGGCCTTCAAAGACATCGCGCTACAGCTGCTCGGCAACCTGTTCGAGTACATCCTAAAAGACCGCGGCCAGGTGCTGAACATCCTCGGTGCTACCAGCGGCGACACCGGCAGCGCCGCCATCGCCGGCGTGCGCGGCAAAGACAACATTGCCATCTTCGTGATGTATCCCAAGGGCCGCACCAGCCCGCTGCAAGAGATGCAGATGGTCACCGTGCCCGATGAGAACGTGCATTGCCTGGCCGTAGAAGGCAGCTTTGACGACTGCCAGGCCATCATGAAGCAGACCTTCAGCGATCTCGACTTCAAGGCCGAGTATCACCTGGGCGCCGTGAACAGCGTCAACTGGGCACGCGTGCTGGCGCAGATCGTCTATTACGTTTACGCCGCACTGCAGCTCGACCAGAACGGCCGCAAGAAAGTGAACTTCAGCGTACCCACCGGCAACTTTGGCGACATTTTTGCCGGATACCTCGCGTTGAAGATGGGCGTACCGATCGACAAGCTGGTGCTGGCCACCAACCAGAACGACATCCTGTCAGTGTTTTTTAACACCGGCGTGTACCAGCGCGGCAATGTGCACTACACCGTCAGCCCGTCGATGGACATTCAGGTGGCAAGCAACTTCGAGCGCTTTTTGTACTACCGGCTCGACGGCAACAGCGAAAAACTGCGCGCCTTTATGCAGGAATTTGCCGAGCACGGCGCCGCACGTATCGACCAGGATGGCAAGCCGATTGATGACAACATCATCGCCACGTCCATCGACGAGGCCACCACGGTGCAGACCATCACCGATGTCTATGAGCAGCATCAATATCTGCTCGATCCGCATACAGCGGTGGGTGTGGCGGCCGCGAAACACTTTGGCCTGACAACGCCACTCGTTTGCCTCGCGACCGCGCACCCGGCGAAGTTTCCGGAGACCGTGGACAAGGCGGTGGGTGCGCCGCTGGCACATCATCATCGGCTGGATGCACTGCGCGATCTGCCAAAGCGCAGTACCGAGATCGCCGCAGATATCGGCGAGATCCAGGCGTTTCTGCGGGCACAGGCGATCCAGTAGCCCTGTGCCCGCAGTGCGCGTGGCCTGTGGTATGTGTGGCGCCGGCCGCGCCAGCGTCAGTCGCAGACGGGCTCTCTGGCCGACAGGTGCAGTGCGATAATCTGTTCGCCGTCGGTGTCGTTGTGCACCGTGTAGATGTGGCGCTGTGACGCGTGCATAACGCCGGACGTCATAAAGGTCTGACGCAGCGCAAACGCGTCGCTGGTCGGGTCAGGCATATCTCCGGGCATATAATTGCAGAGCCGCCCGCCAACCTTTCGAATCGCGAGCCCACCATTTAAGAACACATATGCGCTGGTGTGCGCCATGTGTGTTGCCGAGGGGATCAGATTGATGGGCTGGTTGTTGTAAGTATCTGGCAGTGCATCGACGATCCGCAGCAACTCGTCTCCGTTAAATCGCCAGATCTGATTGCCTGCCCTGATCCACAGCTCGTTCCGTGCAGCGGACCAGGAGTCATGCAGGACGTGGTAGACGTTACCCACGTCAAAAACCCAGCCGCGGTCCTCTGTCAGGTTGATCAGGTGATTGCCGCCATAAGCCCAGACATAGTCCTGCGTTGAGACCAGTTGAAAGTTGCTCCACACAGTACTCGTGCTATCCGGAAGCACGTCACCGGTCACCTCTTGCAGCGTACCGGTAGTCTGACCGGTAAGATTTGTTCGGTAGATGGCTTTGTGCCCATCCATACCATAGACCTGCGGGCTGTTGGTGTCCTGCACCGCGATCCGCTGCAGGTTGTTCCAGCGAAAGTGATCGTCACCGGACCAGATCTCATCGGCCAGCCCACTATAGAGCGCGCGCGTTGTTCCCGAGCTGGTCGCCAACACATAGGGGTTGTCCAAAAAGCCACTGTTGACGCCCTGATTGTGCTTGGCCGCTAACGTCCAAACCACGCCGGGATAGTTGGCGACCTGCGTCCACTGCGTTGCGCTGTTCTCAATAAAGGCCACGTGATCCGTTCCCGCGTCGTTGTCCCGGACACGGAAGTAGAAGCCATTTCGCGTAGTCGCATACTGATGGGACAGCGTGCCGATACTGATGTCGCCCTGCATCTGGTTTGCCACCCGCTGAATATCCGGACCGGAGCGGCTGCTACCAGAGCTTGAGCTGTCACTTTCAAACAAGTCATCTACGCAGCCGCTAAGCAAGAGTCCAGCCACGAGCACACCGATCGGGTGCCAGAGAAATTTGCCTTGCCACTTCATCATGCTTCCCATCCATTTCCCGCCAATATCCAAATTAATTCTTAGCATGCGCAGTCAGATTGTTCGTCAGAATCTTGTAATGACGTCCAAGGAATGTGCGCTGGCGCAGTTTTTCGGTGATGTGCGTGGCAGATTGCGTGTCAGTCCAGTGGGCTGCGCACCGCGTTGGGACCACGATTGAGGACATGCGTGTAGATTTGCGTTGTGCGGATA
>SKXG01000409.1 GCA_007128525.1 Pseudomonadales bacterium
GATCACCATCCAGACACTGAGCATGGACACCCCGGCCAGCAGGGCCAGCAGCAGCGGTGGCAGGGCGATCAGCAGATGGAGCAGCAGCAGCAGGCGCCGCATGTCGCTGCGATCGGCCAGAATGCCGCCGATCACCAGGATGGCAATGCCCGGGATCTGCATCAGGGCGCGCCCCAGACCCACCTGGTCGGCCGGTGCGCCGAGCTCGCCGACCAGCAGCCAGGTAATCAGGAAGCCCTGCAGGCTCATGCCCGCCAACCAGAAACTGGTGCCGGTCAGATACCAGGGAAAGGCGCTGCGCGGTGGTTGAGCGGCCAGTTCGGACATGGTGGGGGCAGGCAGTCAAAGGCCCGCCATCATACGCAGCCGGACTGAGTGACCCAAGCCTGACTTGTCCGGCGGTCTTACATTTCCTTACATCGCGCCTATGACGCCCCTACACGGTGCACGGTCGCTATGTGGAGAATGGCGGGTACCCCAGAGCGAGGATTGCCCCATGCAAGTTGGGCGACACAATGAGCTGACGCGCACCTGGTTCCGTTCAGATCCGGTGTTCAGCTGCAACGGCCGATGGTACTTCCACACCCGTGAGGGTATTGATGTGGGTCCGTATGACTCGCAGCTCGAAGCGGAGGTGGAGTCCGGCATGCTGCGGCAGTTGCTCAAACGCCATGGCATGGAGCGCCGCGCACGGGAGGTGTTGCGGGATTTCATCCTGGATTCCTTCACCATGGGGCGGCCGTTGAGTGTGATGTTCACGGAAGAAGCCCAACCCGATATCCGCGCCGCCGTCCGCGCCCTCGGCTGAGCCCCCACCTGCGTGCCGGTGGCTGTACAGCCGCCGCGCCGTTGATCAGTTGCCCCTGCCAATTGGGGTCGTCACCGATTGTGGTTAGAATGCCGCCCTCGCCCGGGCCACGCCCGGCCAGACCAACCGCACGCGGCCCCTAGGCAGGGGCCCGGCTCAGGTAGTGACGATGGCAGAACCGGAATCAACAGCAGGCGGATCCTTTTCCTTTGTCGACATGGAGCACCAGGTGCTCCGTTTCTGGGAAGAGCGCCAGATCTTTGAGAAATCGCTGGCTGCCACGCGGGAGAAGAAACCATACATCTTCTATGACGGGCCGCCGTTCGCCACCGGCCTGCCGCATCACGGCCATCTGGTTGGCAACACGCTGAAAGACATCGTGCCGCGTTACTGGACCATGAAGGGGCATTATGTTCTGCGCCGGTTTGGCTGGGACTGTCATGGTTTGCCCATCGAGCATGAGATCGACCAGCAGCTCGGCATGTCGGTGCAGGATGCCGTCGCGCAACTCGGGGTGGCGGGCTACAACAATGAGTGCCGCAAGATAGTGCAGCGCTTCACGCAGGAGTGGCGGCGCACCATCACTCGGCTCGGCCGCTGGGTCGACTTCGACAACGACTACAAGACCATGGACAGCTGGTACATGGAGTCGGTGTGGTGGGTCGTGCGGCAGCTCTGGGACAATGGCCATGTCTACCGCGGTCTGAAAGTTGTGCCGGTGTCCACCGCGCTTGGGACAGTGCTGTCCAATTTTGAAGCCGGATCCAATTATATGGATGTGCAGGATCCGGCAATCACGGTGCTGTTCAAGCTGCGTGATGAAGCGGCGTACCTGAGCGCCTGGACCACCACACCCTGGACCTTGCCATCCAACCTCGGCATGTGCGTGAACGCCGAGCTGCGCTATGTCCGGGCACGCGACACCGAACGCGATCTGGTGCTGTATCTGGCGAAGGAACGCGTCGAAGCCTACGGTGAAGACAAGCTCGAAATTCTGGCCGAACTTGACGGTCAGGAACTGGTTGGACGCCGATATGAGCCGCTGTTCCCGTATTTTGTTGAGCAGGAAGCGCAGGGCGCGTTCCGTGTTCATGCCGACGACTATGTGACCGCGGACAGTGGTACCGGCATGGTGCACCTGGCGCCGGCTTTTGGTGAGGACGACAATCGTGTCCTGCAGCAGGCCGGCGTTGAAGCCTTTGCCTGCCCGGTGACCTTGAACGGGACGTTCACCGACGAAGTGACGGACTTTGCCGGCCAGTACGTCAAGGATGCCGACAAGGAGATCATTCGGGTCTTGAAGGATCAGGGCGCGCTTTACGTACAGGATGTCATTCAACACAGTTATCCGTTCTGCTGGCGTTCAGATACGCCGCTGATCTATCGCGCGATTCCGTCCTGGTATGTGCGGGTGACCGAACTCAAGGACCGCATGCTGGCTGCGAACGAGCAGATCCGTTGGGTGCCGGACCACATCAAGCAGGGCCGCTTTGGCAACTGGCTGGAAGGGGCCGTCGACTGGGCCATTTCGCGCAACCGGGTATGGGGCACGCCGCTGCCCATCTGGATCAACGACGAAACCGGCAATATGCACTGCATCGGTTCCGTTGCCGAGCTGGCGGAGCTGACCGGCGTGCATCTGGATGATCTGCACCGCGAGTTTGTCGACGAGCTGACCTTCCAGAAACCGGGTGAACCGGGCACCTACCGACGTGTGGAAGAAGTGCTGGACTGCTGGTTCGAGTCTGGCTCCATGCCCTATGCGCAGCTGCACTACCCGTTCGAAAACGAGAATGTGTTCAAGATGGGTTTCCCGGCAGAGTTTATCGCCGAAGGCCTGGATCAGACCCGCGGCTGGTTCTACACGTTGACGGTCATCGCTGCAGCACTGTACGAGCGGCCGGCATTCAAGAATGTCATCGTCAATGGTCTGGTGCTGGCTGAAGACGGCAAGAAAATGTCGAAGCGGCTGCGCAACTATACCCCGCCGGATGATCTGATGGAGGCCTATGGCGCTGACGCGCTGCGACTGTATCTGATCAACTCGCCAGTGGTGCGTGGCGAGGAGCTGCGCTTCGTCGACACCGGTGTCCGTGACATGATCCGGCGCGCGCTGTTGCCGTGGTACAACGCTTATTCGTTCCTGAAGACTTACGCCGAGATCGATGGCTGGTCACCGGACAAGGGTTTCCACTACGACACCAATGTGCTGGACCGCTGGCTGCTCTCCAAGCTGCAAACGCTTAAGGCCGGTATTGCCGAAGAGATGGAGGCCTATCGACTCTTCAACGTCGTGCCGCGACTGTTCGAGTTCATCGAAGACCTGAC
>SKXG01000047.1 GCA_007128525.1 Pseudomonadales bacterium
AGTTGCCAGCCGTTGACTGAGCCGCAGCTTTATCCGGCTAGCCTGATGGCAATGCCAGCCACATGCTTACCCTGAAAACGGGCAATTTTCAGCTCGTTGTCTGCCGGCTGCCGCGAGCCGTCGGGGCCGGCAATGGTGCTGGCGCCATAGGGCGTGCCCCGGCTGAGGACATTGATGTCAAACTGCTCGTCCAGCCCATAGCCGATGGGCACGATGACCATGCCGTGGTGAGCCAGCGTCGTCCAGGTTGAGGTGATGGTCTGCTCTTCGCCACCGCCGGTTCCGGTGGAGGTGAACACGCTGGCGACTTTTCCGCGCAGGCCACCGCTCTGCCAGAGTCCGCCAGTCTGGTCGAAGAAGGTGCGCATCTGGCCGGTCATGTTGCCAAAGCGTGTCGGCGTGCCGAAGATGATGGCGTCGTAGTCGGCCAGTTCCTGCGGCTTGGCGATGTCGGCGCCCTGATCCGTCTTGCCACCGGCCTTCTTGAAGGCTTCGGCGTCCATGGTTTCCGGCACGCGTTTGATGGTGACGTTGACGCCGTCGACGCTGGCGGCGCCCTCGGCGACAGCGCGGGCCATGGTCTCCATGTGCCCGTACATCGAATAGTAAAGGACCAATATCTTCGTCATGACAGCCTCACTTCTGTCGGTATGTGTATTGATGATACGTATGGGACTTTAAGGGCTGTAGACGGTAATATTTCACTTCAGCGTTCTATATATAGAACAGTAACAAGTTGTAGAGAAGCGGCGGCACGGTCTGTGCCTTAGGAAGGCCATGCAGGACTTGAACGATCTGTACCTCTACGCCATGGCAGTTGAGCACCGGGGGTTTGCACCGGCCGGTCGGGCGATGGGCATTCCGAAGTCAAAGCTGAGTCGGCGCGTAGCCGCGCTTGAGGCCCGCCTCGGTGTGCAGCTGGTCCTGCGCTCAACCCGGCACTTCAGCGTGACGGATACCGGGGAGCGTTTCTATCAGCATTGCAAGGCGATGCTGGAAGAAGCCGATGCGGCGCTGGATGTGGTTGAGCAGGAGCTGGCGGAGCCTCGGGGTCTGATTCGGCTGAGTTGTGCGGTGGCGCTGCTGCACAGCCGGGTCATGCCGATGCTGGTGTCCTTCATGGCGCGCTTTCCCAGGGTTCGGCTGGATCTCGAGTCTACCAACCGTCGTGTGGATCTGATCGGAGAGCGTATGGATCTTGCCATACGTGCCCGACCCACGCCGCTGGAGGATTCCGATCTGGTGGTCCGTATGTTGTCGCCGGGACACTGGCGCCTGGTCGCGGCTCCAGCATTGCTCGCTGCACATGGCACGCCAGAGATGCCGGAGGACCTGGCGGGTTATCCGAGCCTGGATCAAGGTCCCTTGTATCGCGAGCACCAGTGGCGGCTGTGGCATGCAGATGGGGCTGAGAGCGCTGAGAGCGCCCGAGGCTCAGAAAGCGCCCGCGGCTCGGTGAAAGCAGTGCCGCATGATCCGCTCCTGGTGACAGATGACATGGATGCACTCTGCACGGCGGCAGAGTCCGGCCTGGGCCTGGTGCAGTTGCCCACCATGGTTGTGGAAGCAGGACTGGCTGCCGGACGGCTGGTTGAGGTGCTGCCAGAGTGGCGCCTTGAGACCGAAGCGATACACCTGGTCTTCCCGACGCGGCGTGGTCTAAGGCCGGCAGTCCGTGCCCTGGTGGATCATCTGGTTGCCGGCTTTGCGCAGGCTGAGTCTGCTGCTGATCACCAGTGGAAGGCGATGCGACCGTAGGCTGCATTTTCCAGCCGATCGCGGACCTGGCCACGGTCCAGGTCGCGATAGCGCAAGGTCGTATCAAAGCTCAGGCCAGCGGCCAGACGCAGGCGGATACCACGTTGTGCAATGGGCACCAGTCCGCTGACTTCAAAGCGCCATTCGCTGAGATAAGTCGCGCCTTTGACCTCGCGATCGGAGTCGAGCGTGCCCCATTTTTCTCCATGGCGCTCAAAGCCAATGGACCAGCGATCATCGGCATCGCGCAGGCTCAGCTCAATGGGAAGACGTACCTGCAATACGGTGGCACCAAAGTCGAATGCCCGGTCCATGCGGGGGTAGAACTGAAAGCGGCCGAACCGGTAGTCGGCCCCGACGCCAAAAGCATCTAGCAGATCCTCTTCCGGCACCCAGAGCAGGCTGAAGCTGCCAACCAGCCCGTCGCGGTGGAAGTCCATGTGCTTGAACATATTGGAGGAGCCGTGCAGCCCGCCGACCACTCTAAAGTGGGCCTGACCGAAGCGTTGGCCGTAGATAAGATTGAGCTGATGGAAGTAGCCGTTGCTGGCCGGGTCGCCGCTTCGCACCAGGACCGGCTGGTGTGCATACAGGAATCCGGCCTCGAAGCCGTTGATCTGCCAGTCTGCAGCCAGACTGAGATCGCGACGTTCCAGCCGGTCACTGTCATCAATAGCGCCGCGCAGCTCAGGGTCGCGCCAGTTGCTGATGTTGATCCGCCAGTCGCCTGGTGCGATTTCCACGCCGTCTTCGGCAACGGCCTGCCTTGCGCCAAGCGCCAGGATACCGGTGAGTACGGCCAGCAGGAGTAGGGCAGCGTGATATCGGGTCATGGGGATTAGCGCGTACCTGCGATTAAAGCGTCATAGAGTACGCGATAGGCCTTGTCGGCAACCCCCTGGCTTACCCCTATGTGGAAGCAGATTTGCGACGGGCTCTGATCGAACATGGTCACTGGAATGTGTTCCCGCCCGAGCACACTGATGGCGTCGATGATCGGGAAAGAGTTGTTCTTCAATCCCAGTCCGACCAGCGTGATGGTGGCGACGTTATACACCACGTCCATGAAGTCCGGCTTCAGGTTGCGGTCGATTGCGCGGCGCAAATCATTGATGGTGCCCTTGAGGTCATCCTGGTTGACCAGAACGGCTATGTCATCCTTGTCTGTGGGATAGTGATAGGTGTTGATCTTGAAGTCTCGAAAGATCTTTAACAGCCCGGCGGTGAAACCGACTTCCTCGCTTAGGGCATCCTTCTCAAGGTAGATGTAGGCCATGTTGTCGAGCCGTGCAATACCGACGATGCCTTCCTCGGGTACCCGTTCGTTCAGCACCAGCGTGCCGGGTTCTTCCGGATGGTTGGTGTTGCGGATGTGGAT
>SKXG01000119.1 GCA_007128525.1 Pseudomonadales bacterium
AGCTCGTCGTCGGTACGCGGGTGTGCAACGGCATCCGGCGGATTGTCGAACTCTCCCCGAATCGCCTTAAGCAGCTCAAGGGGATGGCCACCGTAGGTGTGCACAATGCGCTCATCAGGCGCGGTACTGACCCAACCCTGCAAGGCAGACGGCACCTTCAGGCGCGGCTCGCGTAATGGAATGTCACTGATCTCTGGAATCGGCGGTGGCGTCACCGGGTGACCCAGACGCTTCGAGACACGTTCTGCTGCGGCCCGTCGTTCCGCTTCATTCGGCTCATCCGAGGCATAGCCCCAAGTCCAGAAACTGCGTCGCTGCTGCCACTTTGCCATTGACTGTCTCCCCAACCAGATGTGCTGATTTTTCCGTAGGCTAGCACAGGTAATGGCCAGGCCCGCCTGACGCCTCTGAGCCCTGCTATGCTAAGCGGCCTGCAATTATGGAGTTCTGACCAATGCGTACAGTCCCGCGCCTGGCCATCCTTGCCCTATTCGGCCTATTTCTTGTTGCAGGTTGTGGCAACGATGCTACTCCGGAGAGTGCCGAGGAGCGTGAGCAGACGGTTGCCGAGGTGGCAGAAGAAGATAACGAACGCCGAAATCTGGAGATCGCGCTGGGCAGCGCGGCAAAGCGCCTGTGCTCATCGGTGTTCATCTCAGGGCGCAGCAAAAATCATGTACTGCAAGAAGAGCTGAGTAACCCCGCTCTCGCAGACGCCACCTACGCCTTAAGCGGTGATCTGGTGCAAATCGAACTGGCCGGCCTGTCTGCCTTGGCACTGCATCGTCCTTACGTGGGCTGCACGCTGATCCGGGATCTGGATCCAGACGCGCTGCGAGAACAGCTGGATACCGCCCGCCTGGTGCCCCCTGTGACCCATCCCGACGGCGAGTGGCCACAGGGCAACCGTGTCACGCTGCCGGATGAGCTCACAGGTATCGACCTGACCGCCATCAACCAGGCCGTTGATCAGGCTTTTGAAGACATCGAGCCGAACCAGAACATCAATACCCGTGCTGTGCTGATCATCCACCAGGGTCGGATCATCGCTGAGCGATATGCCGAGCCCTTCGATGCCGGTACGCCGCAACTCGGTTGGTCGATGACCAAGAGCCTGACGGCAGCGCTGACCGCTCAGATGGCGGACGATGGCATGATCGATATTCAAGCGCCCGCACCTGTACCCGAGTGGCAGGGTGCGGAGGATCCTCGCTCCGACATCCGCGTCCATCACCTTCTGCAGATGTCCAGCGGCCTCGCTTTTTCCGAAGTGTATACCGCAGGCTCGATGTCAGACGTCATACTGATGCTGTACACCACCGGCGACACCGGTGGCTTTGCTGCGCGGCAGCCACTGTCACACCCGCCGGGGACCCACTTCTCTTACGCCAGCGGCACCACGAACATCCTCGCCCGCATTCTGCGCGATCAGTTTGACGACCTGCATGATTACGTGAACTTTAGCCGCGAACGCCTGTTCAATCCGCTGGGCATGGCCTCCGCCACCATCGAACCCGACGAGGCCGGCACCTTCGTCGGCTCGTCCTATATGTATGCCACGCCGCGGGACTGGGCGCGATTCGGACTGCTGTATCTGCAGGACGGTACCTGGGAAGGGCGTCGCCTGTTGCCAGAGATCTGGGTCGACTACGCACTGACGCCAGCCGAAGCTGCAGCTGCTGGCAACTACGGGGCGCAGATCTGGCTGAACCGGGGTCCGGCTGACGGCGAGAATGCTCGCCCCTTTCCAGACTTGCCCGCGAGCATGGCCTATCTCTCGGGGTTCGAGGGACAGAACATCCTGCTGTTTCCAGAACAGGACCTGATTGTTCTGCGCATGGGTCTGACCCGTAGCGGACCACGGCCGGTCTGGCGACTTGCAGAGCAAGTGCTGGATGCCATCAGAGATTAGCGGCGCATCAGGTGTGGATCGGTTTTGATCTCGGGCTGGTCGAGCCCAAGCCAATGTACCAGCCGGGAATTTGCGTTTCGCCGCAAGTACCACGGAACCCAGATCATTACGCCGAGAATCAGTGTGCCGGCAACAACGGCGAACATCGGATGGACTGCAAAGGCGCTACCCAGACTGGCATAAACCACGGTCATCGGCAGCATGCCGAGAAAGGTCGCCAGGATGAATCGCCATGTGCTGATCGCCGTAACGCCCGCGCCATAGCTGATCAACGCAAAAGAAAAGATTGGGACCAGGCGGGTCACAAAGATGAATATCGTCAGAAAGCGCTGGGAGCCATCTTCGGCCAGTACGGGGTTTTCGGGAAAACGCCGGCGAACCATGTCCCGACCCAGAAAGCGCGCAATCCAAAAGGCAATCGCAGCGCCAATGGCCGCGCCGGTGGCGGCAATGCCGGATCCCGGAATCACGCCGAACACCAAACCGGCCGTGGCAGTAATTGGCAATGTCGGAATCGGGCCAACAACCACGGCCATGATCATCAGCAGCATGAGCAGCAAAGGCCCAGCCGCTCCTTGGCTTTTTAACCACTCGGATAAAACCTCCGGCGACAGGCTGCTTGGCAGGCCGAGCACCTGAAGCAACCCCCAGGCTGCTGCCAACATCGCCACCACAGCCGCTGCGACGGTAAGTCTTAGCGCCATACCTGGCCACCAGCCTGCACGACATGATGATGACCTGAGCCAAAACAGGAAAACCTCAGCATGACTTTCTAAATTTTGCTTATCGAGCGAATGGGTGGCCAGGACTACACGGGAGACGACTCCCATTTTACCACGCCTGTTGCTCGGTCAGCGCTATTGAATCCGTGTCGGCACCTGCAGGCTGTAAGCTTCACCATCGGCATCCTGGAGACTGACAAATAACTGATGATCGCCGGAACGGTCCGGCTGCCAGAGAAACACCTCACTATTGTCACCGTCGCCGGATAAGCCCATCAGCGTGCGTGACAACACCATCTGGCCATCGGTGCGGGGATCACCGTCGAAGACCCTTAGTCTGGCCTGACCACGATGCGTTTCCGGAACATCAATGTCGATGCGCAGCTGCACAGTTTCATGGCGTTCGGCAATGATGTAGCCAATCTGATCGGGCTGATCAACATGGCTTAGCTGCAAAACCGGCGTCTGTCTATCCGACTGAGGCCTGATA
>SKXG01000290.1 GCA_007128525.1 Pseudomonadales bacterium
GAGCGTGAAATCTACCACCAGGGAGCCGGCCACTAAGTGTCCCATCCTCCTGTCAACAGCAAGTCGCCGGACGGTGACGAGATACTGACGGATCTGCCGAACCGGCAACGGCGCCGTGACAACTCCTGGAAATTCCTTAGGCAATGGGTCAAACACCCTTTCCGCACTGCAGCCATGCTGCCCAGCAGTCCGGCGCTGGCCAGACTCATGGCTGCCGGTGTAAACGCCAACAGTGGTCAGGTGGTGGAGTTGGGCCCGGGGACAGGTGCCGTTACTGAAGCACTGCTGCAAACGGGCATCAATCCGGCCAACCTGTGGCTGGTGGAACTGAATGCAGATTTCGCCCGGCTGCTGCAACAGCAATACCCGGCATTGCGGGTTCTGCATGCGAATGCCGGCGACCTCAATCGGCTGATGCCTGAGGCCTCGGTAACTACCGTCATCAGCAGCCTGCCCATGATTTCACTGCCGCACCGCGAGCAGGAACGCGTCCTGATGGCCGCACTTGCCGTACTGCAACCCGGTGGTGCGCTGTACCAGTTCAGCTACAGCAAACGCTTCCCGATTCCACGCCAGATTACCCAGGCGATGGGCCTGGAGGTGCAATGCGTCGGTGGCACCTTGCGAAACCTGCCGCCCGCCTGGGTGTTCCGGCTCACGCGCAGCTTGCCGAACTGACAGAAGCTAGGGTACCTCTGAACAACGCCTTGTGCCCTCTGGCTTTCAGGCTGGCCCGCAATCGAGGCGCGATTTCGAAGGCATAGTGGTGCTATGTCGAGAAAGCGCAACGAAGAGTGCGGGCCAGCCTGAAAGCCCCGCAGGGCGCGGACTGAAGCGCACATCTGCGGCGTTGCGACGCTTGGCAATGGCTACGGCCATTCCCTGCGCGACGCGCCTTGCATCTGTACGCTTCAGTCCACGCAGAGGACACAAGGCGTTATTCAGAGGTGCCCTAGCCTTAGGTGCCCCAGGCCGGAAAGGTTAGCCTATGGGGTCGTGGGTTGACGGAGGTCCGCCGGTTGGTCGATGTCGACCAGGACCCCGGGATCATCGACGGGGATATGGCGCATCGAATCCTGGTTCGTTTTGAGGAGGTCGCGAGCGCCCTGATCGCCTTGAAGCTGGATCAGGGCGGGAAAAAATTCCTGGCTGAAGCCGACCGGATGGCCAGGTCTGTCGTCGTAGGTTGGCCGCACTATACAGGCCCGACCTTCGCTGCGTGCGCGCCGCATGGCCTGGTTCAGCGTACGCAGGGTTGAACGCTGAACATAAGGCATGTCGGCCAGTCCCACGAACAGAAAATCCCACTCCACCAGCATTCGTACGCCGTCGGCCAGACTGTGGCCCATGCCGTCCTCGGCATGATCGGTGCTCATGATCAGTGGCGTATTGCGGGGGAAGCGGTCACGAATGGCCTGCATAACGGGCTGATCATCACGCCGCAGCAGGACGGCCACGGTTGGAAAAACCGCCTGATATTTCTCCAGTGTCGCAATCAGCAGTGGCTCACCAGAGGGCAGTTCGGCCAGGCGTTTGTCGCTGCCAAAACGCCGCGAGAAGCCGGCTGCGAGAATCAAGGCACCTTCCTGCTGCGTCACGGCATCTCCTGACTCAGCCTTGCATCGCCTGCAGGCGGCTGCGGCTGGATACAACCTGTTGCTGGCGTACGGCTGTAACCTCGGCCAGGATGGCAACTGCGATCTCAGGGGGTGTCTTGCTGCCGATGGGCAGGCCAACGGGGGCATGCAGGCGCGCAATGGCTGCCGCGTCGAGATCAAGCAACTGCAGACGTTCGCGTCGTTTGGCCGATGTGCGACTCGAACCCATGGCGCCGACATAGAAAGCGGGGCCGGTCAGGGCTTCCATCAGGCCCATATCGTCGATGCGTGGGTCATGCGTCAATGCAACCACAGCTGTGCGGATGTCATTGGCATGATTGCGAACGGCATCGTCGGGCATGCCACTGAGCTTGCGGACACCGTCGACGGCGAAAGCGTCAAGCTGTTCCGGGCGCGGATCACAGACGCTGACGCGATAGTCGAGCAGCAGCGCCATCTGGGCCAGATACTGTGAAACCATGCCGGCGCCAATGATAAACAGGTGAAAGGCGGGGCCGTACGTTTGACGAAAGAGTCTGGTCGCCGGCTCGTAGATCAGGCTGGCGGGCCGGTCTGCACCATGCACCTGCATGGCACCGCTGTGCAGGTCAACTTCCCGCTCAACGCACTGTCGTTTAGCCAGCGTCTCACAGATATCGGCAAAGGCCTGTGCGTGGTCTGGTCCGACAGGTTCCAGCAGCACCTGCAGCTCACCACCACACGGCAGTCCAAAGCGTTCTGCTTCCTCGCTGGTCACCCCATAACGGTGCAGCACCGGTCCGTCGGTGGCGAGTTGGCCGGCGCGCAGTTGTTCGATCAGATCGTCTTCGATGCAGCCGCCGGACAGCGAGCCCACCTGCACGCCGTCCTGGTTGCAGGCCAGCAGAGAGCCGACCGGGCGTGGTGACGAGCCCCAGGTCGCGACCACGGTGGCGAGCCAGGCACGCTGGCCCAGCCGCAGCCAGTGCAACAGCTGATTGAGCACCTGTGAATCCACATCTTGCATGGGTCATGACCTGCAATTAGGGTGATCCAATTCTACACAAACACCGCCTGCCTGTTGGGAGACCTCGTCAAGCCCATGTCCGAGCCAGAAACTGCGCAACGTGTGCTGGAGGTCGAGGCCAGCTTGGATCTGCAGCACTTCTGTGGCTGGTTGTGGCAGCAGGGGGTGCCGAATCGCGTCTATGAAGAACGTGGCCGGCAGGTTCTGGAAGTGGCGCATGAGGGCCATGTCGCGCTGGCTCGGGAAGCCTTTGCAGAGTGGCAGGCGGGCCGCCTCAATCTTGGTGAGGCGCCATCGACGGGCGCCGGCGGCGAGGGTCTGGCACCTGGCCGGCTTTGGGCCTGGGTGCGGCGCCTGCCTGTACTGTCGGTCATCGTGGCCCTGTCGGTTCTGCTGTATCCACTGACCTGGAGTCTGTCGGAGGGTGAGCTGCACCCCTGGCTCGGCCTGCTGCTGATTGTTGATGTCCGCACGCCGGCAGGCATGACCGGCCTGGCCATGCTCCA
>SKXG01000371.1 GCA_007128525.1 Pseudomonadales bacterium
CGCAAAAGCTCGACATCTTAAAGCTCTGCATTGATCAACTGACCGCCGCTGGCTATGCCTATATCGGCATGGACCACTTCGCCAAGAAGACCGACAGCCTCTATCTGGCCCAGCAGAACGGTACGCTGTACCGCAATTTTCAGGGCTACTCGACGCATGCCGAATGCGACCTGATTGGCATGGGCGTCACCGCCATTGGCACGGTAGACGGCAACTTCTATCAAAACATCAAAGAACTCGACGCCTATCAGGCGGCCATAGACAGCGGCACCCTCGCTGTCGCCAAGGGACTGCGCCCAAGCCAGGAAGACCGCATCCGCCGCAATCTGATCATGCAGCTGATCTGTCACTTCAAACTGGACTTCGACCGCTTCGGCCGACAGTGGGGACTGAACTTCAACGAGCACTTCGCCCACGAGCTGGCACTGCTCCAACCCATGGCCGACGACGGCCTGCTGACCCTGAGCGACCAGCAACTGGAAGTGACCGGACGGGGCCGGTTGCTGATCCGCAACATCTGTATGCAGTTTGACCAGTATCTGCAGCCCCAGCAGCTGCGGTTCTCGAAGGCCATCTGACCCGTTGGGGTGAGGTACAATGGGCGTTTAACGCTTTTCCCATTGTCAAACATCCCAACCTGAGGAGCGCCTATGGCCATCGAAGAAGGCAAGGCACCACCCGCCTTTACCCTGAAGGATCAAAACGGCAGCAAAGTTGCCCTGAAAGACCTCAAGGGCAGGCCGGTGGTGATTTATTTCTACCCAAAAGACGACACACCGGGCTGCACCAAGGAAGCCTGTGGGTTTCGCGACCTGTGGTCTGAAATTGAGGCAACCGGCGCCGTCGTGCTCGGCATCTCACCGGATGATGCCGATGCCCACCAGGCATTCATCAACAAGTACCAGCTGCCCTTTACGCTGCTCAGTGACCCGGACAAAAAGGTCATGGAGAAGTACGGCGCCTGGGGCGAGAAGAACATGTACGGCAAGAAAACCGTCGGAGTGATTCGCTCCACGGTACTGGTCGATGCCGACGGCAAGGTCAAGAAGCACTGGAAACGGGTCAGCAATGCCGCGCAGCACCCGCAGAAAGTCCTGGAGGTGTTGAACAATGGCTGAAGCAACAACGACGCGACCCGCAGAAACACCATTGGTCGTCGAGGAACAGTTCCGTGGGCCACCGATGTCCGGCAATGGCGGCTATGTCTGCGGCCTGGTTGCCGATCGCATGACGCAGGGCCGGCATGATCTGGCCAATGATCAGGCCGCTGAAGTGACCTTGCGCAGCCCGGTACCACTCGACACCGAGATGACTGCAGTGCGCTCAGAGCTTGGCCTGCAGGTTATGTACGGCGACAAACTCGTGGCAGAGGCCACGATGACGGAACTGACCATGACCGTACCGGCACCGCCAAGCTGGGACGCTGCGCTCGCCGCGCGGGATCAGTCGCCGTCGATGCTGCGTCTGCATGCCGACCGGCTTGGTGTGCACCCGATCTGCTTCTGCTGTGGCGCGGAGCTGTCACCGGAACAAGGACTACGGGTATTCGCAGCAGCTGTGCCGGGCTTTGACGGCGTCGCTGCCGCATGGCAACCGCATGAACGCTTTGGTGATGCCGACGGCTGGTTGCCCGCCACCCATATCTGGACGGCGCTGGACTGCCCCGGCATGTGCGCCTTCATGGCACAGGGAACCCGGGTCGGACTGCTCGGCCGCATGGCGGCACGCATAATTCGGCCCGTCAATGTGCACGACCGTAATCTGGTCATCGGCTGGTCAATGGGCGTAGAGGGACGTAAACACTTTGCCGGCACCGCGATTTACAACGAACGCGGCGAACTTTGTGCCTATGCTCGATCCACCTGGATTGGTGGTACAGCCCCGCGGAAGCCATAATAAATGGCCGACACGCTGACCGGACCGTAATACCTGTCCGGTCAGCGCCGGTCGTCTTGCCGTCATTGCATGACCGCCGGCGACGCCGGCGGTAGCTCACCAGCCATACTGTGCTGCTGCTCATCCAGTTGTCTGGCAGCTTCGCCCAGCTCATCCAGCACAGCAGTAATCGCGCGCTCATCTTCTTGTCGCTGGGACAGCTCAGCCGCACGCAACAGGCTGCTTCGTGCCCGCCGCTGCTGCCCCTGCAGGGCATAGGCGCGACCCAGCTGCAGGTGGAAGTGCAGCTCGTCATCACGCCCACGTACTGCACGCCTCAGGAGATTGGTCGCCGTTCTGAGGTCTCCGGCCTCCAGCGCCTCAACCCCCTCGTTGAACTGTTGGTAAGGGTTTTGCGCCATGCGGCGATTGATACGCTCACGGTACTGATGAGCCAGGTCATCAGCGCCTTCGGACTCGTACAAGCGGATCAACTGCGACAGTGCCGTACCATCGTTGTGGTCCAGACGCAGCGCCTCCTGGAACGCCGCCTCTGCGTCTTCCGGCCGTTGCAGGCGCATCAGCGCTGTCCCCAGATTGGCCCAGACATAGCTCAGTTCGCGATCAGTGTGCAGCGCACGCAGAAAGTGGGCCTGCGCGGCCCGGTAGTCATCTCTGGTCAGACTCTCCGCGCCCAGATTGTTGAAGTGCTGGGCACGGGCCCGGTCATCGGAAATGAAGCGTCCAAACTGGTTTTCCCGCCAGTCCAGATAACCGAAGTCCGCCTCGAATGTGCCCTGTCCAGGCACGCGGCCATAGGCTGCCACGTGCAGGTTCAGCAACACGTAGTCACCGACCTCGTCCCACCGATGCGGCACCCGCACCTCGCGATAACGGACGTCGACCCCGAGGTCGCGGGCCATGGCAATAAACAAATGGGTGAACGCCAGGCAGTTCCCTTCACCGCCCTGAAGCGTTTGCGCTGCAGTGTGGGTGGCCAGTGGCGCATAGCGCAGACCCAGCCCCTGGCCCGGAACGAACTCCGCTGCCAGAGCCTTGACCTGGCTCATCTTGTCTGGCTCCTGAGCCTGGATACTCCGGACGAGCGCCCGCATTTCCGGTGTCAGCGCCAGCACATCCTGATCGGATACCGGCTCAACATCAGCCTGCACAACCAACCGCTCCCAGGCATCATCGGGGGTGTGCGGACCATAAAGAGTATCGTCAAAGAGCG
>SKXG01000060.1 GCA_007128525.1 Pseudomonadales bacterium
AAGTTGCGGGCGTTGCTGAGCTGACGGACACTGTTGCCGCCGTTCTCGGCAGGCTGCGCACGATACTCTTGCGCATAGCTTTCCAAGGTGTGGGCCTGCCGCTCTTCCTGGCTGAGTCGGTCCTGCGCTGCCCGCAACATGTCGGCCGCGCGCCGCTCTTCCTCTTCTGCCATCCGAATCGCCGCTTTCAGGCTATCCCAGGTGTTTTTCATGATGGTCTCCATTCCTTAACTGTAGTTCAACTTCCCTGAACTGCCGTCTCATCTGCAGGCATCAGTGCCTGCAAGGCTGCTACAGCATCGTCAAAGCTTTGTTTGTCATCGGCACCCTGTGCCAGGAAGGCGTCAAGCGCCGGATACAGGGTGATGGCCTGATCAAGTGCCGGATCTGTGCCCTTCTTGTAGGCACCGACGCTAATCAGGTCGCGATTCTGTTCGTAACGGGCATACAGCTGGCGGAAGCGCATGGCCAGCGCCTGATGATCGCTGCTGACCATGGCGTTCATGACCCGGCTGATGGAGGCTTCAACGTCTACGGCCGGGTAGCGGCCGCGTTCGGCAATCCGACGTGACAGCACTATGTGGCCGTCGAGTACGGCACGGGCGGAGTCCGCCACGGGATCCTGATTGTCATCGCCCTCGGTCAACACGGTGTAGATGCCGGTAATGGAACCGCCGCCCTGATCGGCGTTGCCTGCACGCTCCAGCAACTGGGGCAGCTTGGCAAAGACAGACGGCGTGTAACCGCGGGTGACCGGCGGCTCGCCAATGGCCAGACCGATTTCACGCTGCGCCTGAGCGAAGCGGGTCAGCGAGTCCATCAGCAGCAGTACATGCTTGCCCTTGTCGCGGAAGTGTTCGGCGACGGCGGTCGCCGCCATGGCGCCCTGCAGGCGCATCAGCGGTGGTTCGTCGGCCGGAGAGACCACAACCACCGCACGCTTCAGTCCGGCCGGCCCCAGAATCTCACGGACGAATTCGTTGACTTCACGGCCGCGCTCGCCAATGAGCCCCACTACGATCACATCGGCCTGCGTATGCCTGGCCATCATGCCGAGCAATACCGACTTGCCCACACCCGAACCCGCGAACAAGCCCATACGCTGACCGCGACCGACACTGAGCAGCGCGTTGATGCTGCGCACGCCAACATCAAGCGGCTTGCGCACCGGATCGCGTTGCAGCGGATTCAGCGGCCGACCGGCCAGCGGTGTCTGCTCTGACCCTGGACTCAGCGGTCGACCGTCGAGCGGCTGCCCCAGCGGATTGATGACCCGGCCAAGCAGCTGATTGCCAACCGGCAGCATCTGGCCATGCTGCGTCGGCACCACGCGTGCATTGGGTTTCAAACCACCGATGTTACCCACCGGCATCAAATACACACGATCGCCAGCAAAACCAACGGCCTCGGCTTCAACCGCTTCCTGCTGGCGACTGACGATACGGCAGCGCCCGCCAATCGGAACCTCACAGCCCACGGCCTCCAGCGTCATGCCAACCATGCGCACCAGCCGCCCTTCAGCGATCAGGGGCTCCGGTTTTGCAGCCTGCTGATGCCAGCCTGCAAGACGGGCACCAATGCGCTGCTGACGTTGCGCCAGGTCAGTGCTCATCTGGCACCACCGCGTCATCGCCGGGCCCGTCCATGGCCATGTCCGGTTCGACGGCGGTCATCTCGGCCAACGCCCGGCCCCGCTCATCACCAAACATTCGGGCAGCAATCGCGCTCATCCTGGTGGATACGCTGGCATCTACCGTCGAGCTTTCTGTCTCCAACCGGCAGCCGCCACGAGCCTGGGTCGGATCCTCGACCAGCCGCCAGGGCTGCTCCATGTTCTCAGGGTGCATGGCATCGCGCACCAGTGCGACATCGTCAGGGTGCAGATACAGCGTGACATTCGCGGACGCTGCCGGCAGTGCGGCAAGGCAATCGCGCACGACGCGCACCACTTCGCCGGGCTGATGATGCAATTCACGCCGAATGAATTGGCGCGCAATCGCCATAACGGTTTCTGCCAGCTGATCAGTCAGCTTGTCATCAAGCACTTGAATCTGTGGGCTCAGCTTGTTCATCAGCGCTTTTAGCGCCCGGGCTTCCTTGTCACGCTGCGCCAGGCCCTGCTTGCGGCCTTCTTCAATGCCCTTGGCCAGGCCTTCGGCCCGAGCCTGCGACTCTATCTCCGACAGCCGCTCAGCCGTCATCAGGTTGCGCGACTGAGCGCCACCACCATCCATGCTCGGCGCTTCCCAACGGCGCACATTGGCCTCAGCATGATCAGACATACTGCTCGCCTCCCTTGCCGCCAACAGCGATCTCGCCCTCGTCGCTCAGACGTCGCACCGTCGAGACAATCTCCTTCTGGGCCGCCTCAACATCAGACACTCGCATCGGACCACGTGCCTCCAGGTCTTCTTCCAGTGCTTCGGCAGCACGTTTGGACATATTGCGCAACATCAACGCCTTGATCTCAGCCGTCGAGCCCTTCAATGCCACAACAAGCTGTTCCGTCGTCACTTCACGCAGCAGGCGCTGCACCGAGCGATCATCGAGATCGAGCAGGTTTTCAAAGGTGAACATCAGTTCCTGGATCTGGATGCCCAGGCCCTCGTCATGTTCCTTGATCGCCGCCATCAGCGAGCCTTCCACCGCTGAGTCAAGCAGATTGACGATATCGGCCGCCCGCTTGGGGCCACCGACGATTGACGATTTCGTTGTGCTGTTGCCAGCGAACTGCTTCTCAAGAATCTCGTCGAGTTCCTGCAGCGCGCTTGGGTGAATCGACTCCAGTGAGGCAATACGCATCACCACCTCGGTGCGCACACGGTCCGGCAGGTAATTGATCACCTCGGCGGCGTGATCGCTGTCGAGATAGGAAATGACGATGGCGATGATCTGTGGGTGTTCGGTACGGATCATGTCGGCAACGGCACGGCCATCCATCCACTTCAGCGACTCAAGGCCCTTTGAGTTGCCGCCGATCAGAATTCGGTCGATCAGGCTGCCGGCCCGATCCTCACCCAGCGCCTGTACCAGTACTTTGCGCAGATAGTCCTCGCTGCCGACACCAATCGAGGTGTGTTCTTCGACGGATACCGTGAAGTCCTCGACCACTTCGCCAAGCTGTGCACGGGTGACGGACGGCAATTCGGCCATGGCCACACCAATGCGCTGCACTTCCTTCGGTCCCATGTGCTTGAGAATCTGCGAAGCCAGCTCCTCGCCAATGGTCATCAGGAAGACCGCAGCACGCTGCGTTCCGGTGAACGGCACCGGCTCTTCGGTCTTTTTATTTATCATCGGCCTTCATCCATTGACGCATGACCTGGGCCACCAGAGCAGGATCTTCGGTGGACATGCCCCGGGCCACATTGAGATTTTCATCGAGGGTGCGGCTGCCGCCTGGTCCAGGCAGTTGTGCCGGCATGCCGTCCGGCGTCAATTGTTGAGGCTGCCCACCACCTTGCGGTCCAGGCAGCTGGCGCATGCCACCCGCCGGCAACGCAGCACCACCAGATGAGTAACGGGCCTGCGTCAAACCGCGCAGCAGCGGACGCAGAACAAACAGAATCAGCAACAGAATGCCCAACCCGGCCAGCGCTTGCTTTGCCAGCTCCTGGAACCAGGCCTCTTCCCAGATCGCCGGCTCTTCGTAGGTGACATCCGGCTCCAGAATCTCGCGGAACGACGCATTGACCAGGTTGACCCGGTCACCACGCTCTTCATTGAAGCCGACAGCTTCCATCACCAGTGAACGCAGGTGCTCAAGCTCAGCCTCGTCCCAGGGTTCACGAACACGCTGTCCTTCAGCGTCAACACCGGGCTTGTGGTCCACCACCACGGCGACCGACAGACGGTTCAACAGAGCAGGGGCCTGCCGTATATGGCTGATGGTGCGGTCGACTTCAAAATTGCGCGTGCTGCGTGATGACCGGTTGCGTGGCGATACGGTCCCGGCATTTTCAGTATCGGCTTCATCGTTCAGCACACCTTCGCCCGTTGCGCCGAGCGCTGTGCCAGCTGCCGGCGGCTGATTGCTCAGGGCACCGGGAATGCCACCAGCCAGCGACGTCAGACTCTCATCTTCACTGATCTGCTCGGACCGCACGACCTGGCGCTCGGGATCAAACTGCTCCTGCGTCCGTTCCACCTGCGTAAAGTCGACATCGGCCGTCACCTGAGCGCGCATCCCGTCGCCCACGAGTGGCGCCAGGATGTCTTCGATGCGGCTCTTGTAGAGATCTTCGATGCGCCGTGAATAGTCGAGCTGCCAGCTGACCTGACCGTTGGCGCTGTTACGGTCGTTGCTGTTCTGGCTCAGCAGACGTCCACGCTGATCCAGCACCGTGACGCGTTCGGCGGTCATCTCTGGCACGCTGGACGCCACCATGTGAACAATACCGGCAACCTGGACGTCATCCAGATTGCGACCGGGATGCAGGTTCACCAGCACCGATGCAGACGGTTGCACCCGGTCGCGCATGAAGACAGTCTGGCGTGGCAGGGCGAGATGCACGCGTGCAGAGTTGACGGTGCTGATGGTCATGATCGAGCGTGCCAGCTCACCTTCCAGCGCCCGCTGATAGCGGGCCGTTTCCTGCAGCCGACTGGTACCCAGGCCGTTGTCCTGGTCGAGCAGCTCAAAGCCGGTGTTCTCGGCACGCGGCAGACCCTCGGTGGCGAGGTGCAGACGCGCCTCATGCACCGATGACGCCGGCACCATCAGCTGACCGCTGTCGCGGTCGATGTGATTTGAAATGCCATGACGGGTCAAGGCGCCCATGGCTTCGACCCTGTCCGTCTCTGTCATGCCGGGCAACAGTACCTGGTACGTCGGTCGCAACCCCCAGCTCGCCAGCAGCACGACCACGGCACCGACTATCGCCAGGCCAACCAACAGACTGAGCTGGCGCTGCGCCGGCATCGAGGCCAGATCACCAACCTGTCGTGTCATCAATTGTGGCAGCGTCTCCGCCATAGTGCCCTCGTCAGTCCTGTAAGTTCATCAACCGGTATCCGTCGCCGGCTTACACCTGCATGTTCATGATTTCCTGATAGGCAGCGACCAGCCGATTACGCACCTGGGTAACGGCCTCGAACTGCAGGCCCGCTTTCTGTTGTGCAATCACCACATCCGACAGGCTCACATCCGGCGCCCCCTGCTCGAATCGGGTCGCCAGCTGACCCGAGGTCTGCTGAGCCTGATTGACCTGCTCCAGCGATTGCTGCAGCACTTTCGAAAAGTTCATACCGCCGGGCTGTTGCACCTCGGCCGGTGACTGGCCCTGGCCGGCGCGCGCCTGCAGCGCGCGCATCTGACTGATCACCTGCTGGATCTGTATGTCGCTCATCTCGCTTCTCCAGTCCGCTTACTGCGGCAGCGCCAGGCCGGATTCCCGCAAACGCGCCAGCTTGTAACGCAGTGTTCGCGGGCTGATGCCCAATCGCGCCGCCGCCTGGTTGCGATGACCGTCCGTGGCCTGCAGCGCGCGTAAAATCAGTTCGCTTTCATGCGATCTCATATGCCGGTCGAGGCTGGCACTGGCGTTTTCCGGTTCGCCTGCGGCCGGCGCAGCGTCTGCCGGCACATCGTCTGTCGGCAGTTCGTCTGTCGGCACATCACCCGCTTCGATCAATTGCGGCTGTTCGTCCCGCGGCAACGCTTCCCGCGCCAGCAGCGGCTCGCTGTCCAGGGCCAGCGCCCCGACGTCGATGCGGCCGCCCTGCGCCAGCACCAGTGCGCGCTGCATGACGTTCTCCAGTTCCCGCACGTTGCCGGGCCAGTCATGGCGGAGCAGCTCACGGCAGGCTTCTGCTGACAGCTGCGGCAGCTGTGTGCCGGAAAAATGACGGCGTGCCAGACGATGGGCCAGCGGCAGAATGTCGCGCGGTCGCTGGCGCAGGGGCGGCACGTGCAGCGGAAACACGTTGAGCCGGTAATAAAGGTCTTCGCGCAACAAGCCTTGCGCCACGGCCGCCCGCAGATCGCGGTTCGACGTGGCGATCACGCGCACGTCCACGGCCTTCGGGCTTTGCCCGCCAACTCGCTCAACCTCGCGCTCCTGCAGAACGCGCAACAGTTTGGCCTGCAACCCCAGGGCCATTTCGGTGACTTCATCGAGCAGCAGCGTGCCGTGGTGGGCCAGCTCAAACTTGCCCGGACGGGCGTCGGCAGCGCCGGTGAAAGCGCCTTTCTCGTGGCCGAACAAGACGGCCTCCAGCATGCTCTCCGGAATCGCCGCGCAGTTCAAAGCGACAAAGGGCCCACCGCCCCGGGCCGAACGCCGGTGAATGTAGCGGGCATAGACTTCCTTGCCGACACCGGATTCGCCAGTCAGCATTACAGTGACATCGGATTGCGCAACCTTGTCCGCCAAGGCCAGCAGTTGCCGGGTCAGGTCGTCCTGGGCCAGCGGTGCCAGCTCATTGGCGGGCGCCGCTTGCAGGTCTGGGCTGTGCGCTTGCTGGATCACTAATGGTTCTCCATCGTCGATCGCAAAGTCGTTCTCCAGCAATTTTGCAATCACCGTGCCAAGCCTGTTTGTCGCTTATAAATCAGTAGGTTATGGCGTTTCGGGGAGGGACTCTGGCGCCCCCGGGTGGGGGTCGCCAGAATTCTGACAGGCGGGGCTCGACAGATTGCTGAAAAACGATCAGGCGACCGTTTTTTCAGCGCCTTGTTAGCCGGCGTCGCGTTCGATGCCGAATTTGCGCATTTTCTCGACCAGGGTGGTGCGACGCAGACCCAGCTGGGCTGCCGAACGGGCGACCACGCCTTCGGCATCGTCAAGGGCCTGACGGATCAGGCTTTGCTCCAGACCTTCCAGCAGCGACTTCAACTCCACGTCGCGCCCGGCCAGACCGCGCCGGGCGAGCTGCTCGATTTCCGACAGCGGGCCTTCCGGCTCCGCCGCCCCGGTATCAGCATCACCGTCCGCACCGTCAAGCAGGCGCTGCTCAATATCCGGCATCAGCGGCAAAATGTGGTCGCGCACTTTCTGGGGCAGGTCCTCCGGCGTCACCAGGCGGCCGGCGGCCAGAATTGCGCAGCGCTCGACCAGGTTGGCCAGCTCGCGGACATTGCCCGGCCAGTCGTACTGCGCCAGTGCCGTCAACAGCACATCCGGGAACTTCGCAGTTGGCATGCCGGCCCGCTGCAGTCGCGCATTGAGTTCTGACACCAGCAGCGGCAGATCCTGTGGCCGCTCGCGCAGGGCCGGCATCTCAACTGGAACCACGTAGAGGCGATAGTAGAGGTCTTCCCGGAAGCTGCCTTCGGCAATCATCTCTTCCAGGTTGCGGTGTGTTGCGGCAACAATACGTACATCGGCATCTATGCTTCGCGCACTGCCTACCCGTTCGAACTGCCGCTCCTGCAATACCCGCAGCAGCTTGACCTGCATGTCGAGCGGCATGTCACCAATCTCATCCAAAAACAGGGTGCCGCCCTGGGCCAGCTCAAAGCGGCCTTTGCGCGACGTCAGCGCGCCGGTGAACGCGCCCTTTTCATGACCGAACAGCTCGCTCTCCAGCAGCTCCGCAGGAATGGCGCCACAGTTCACGGCAACGAAGGGACCGTTGCGGCGTGCCGAGTGGTAGTGAATGTTGCGCGCCACGACTTCCTTGCCGGTACCGGTTTCACCCAGCACCAATACGGTGGTCTCGGAAGCTGCAACGCGGCTGACCAGGCGGCGCACACCCTGCACGACCGGCGAACGGCCAACCAGTGAGCGGAACAGCTCCGGCTCGCTGTGCACCCCGTCCAGGCCGGCATGGGCCTGTGCCAGGCGCAGGTCCTGCAACAACGTGGCGAGTTCGGCATATTTCACCGGCGCCTGCAGCCGTGTGACCTGCTGGTCACACCTCGGCATCCGCGGCGTCCGCTCGGGATCAAGGTCATACAGAATCAACGGCAGCCCCGGGCGCAGCTGCGTCAGCTGGTGCATCCAGTCCGCGGCCTGCTCCGCATGATCCGGGTCAATGATCACCATCGCCGTCAACAGGCTGGCATCCTGAACCAGTCGCGCCAAGTCCGACATGGGAACCAATGGATCGGCCACCGGCACCAGGGCCCGGACACCAAGAAATTCAAACTGCCCGGCAAGCTGCACGCCAACTTGGGCATTGGTAGACAGCACCAGCACCGCACTGTCCGCACCGGTCAGGGCTGCAGAAACTGCCGCCTCTCGCAACGTCTCGTCCGGCGCAATCGCGTCCGGATCCGATCCCCCACCAAAAGCGGCACCTGCATCCATGGCCTCTGCGGGTAGTCTCATGGTCTGTTTCTCCCTGGCTTCTTGGTTTTCAGTCTTGTCCGTCCGGCCAGCAGACCTGCATGCCGGTTATTTGACACAAGATTAGTAAAGATTAGGAGAAACGCTAATTTCGATGAGAACTTGACTCAGTTTTTTGATGGAAAAATCAAAAAACCTTGTCTACACAAGGGGTTATGGCGCCTGAAAAACGTCAAAATGTTGCGGAATCTGTCTGACCAAAACGGTCTGACGGTACTGTCGAGCCGTCTGCCTGCCTCGGTTATGGCTCTGACGGCTTGTCATCTGACTGTCCCGGCCCGGCATGCCGATAGGTCCGCTGCAGCGCTACCGCCCGGCGATGCCGCCGAAACACCAGCTTCTCCAGCCACTCGGCCACCCCTGTGCTGACCCCTTCCAGGTCAGCACAGACCAGGTTCAGGTCGCCGTCCGCCCGGCAGCTGCGCACGCGCGCATAGAGCTGCAGTGCCACGGGCCAGCTCGGCAGCAGATACCAGTGCGTCACCAGCAATGTGCCTTGCGGAAAGGCCTCGTCGGTATACCAGCACAATCCGGCAGCATTGAACCGCATCTGCACGGGCGCCACGCCACCGGCGCGCTCACGCACCAGCTCAGCAACCAGCTCCAGCATCAGATTCAGCTTGCTTTCCAGACGGTAGAGGTCGGCCCGCTCGGTATCGTCGGCCTGACTCTCATCGTGTTCTTCGAGCATGGTCAGCGCGCGCAGCACGCTTTCGTTGCGGTGGTTCTGCCTGTTCAACACCTGCGGACCCGGCAGATCCAGCACCAGCGACCAGGACAGGCTCAGCTCATCCTCACAATACAGACTGTCGCCAAGCACCCGTTGCTCGGCATCGCTGAGGGTATGATTGATGGGGCTGTCCGGCATCGCTATCGCCTGATCATCACAGCAGGTCCTTGGTTCAGTTTAGCAGGGCAGCGCGGCACTGCCTGTCAGCCCCGCAGACTGCCGTCTATATAGGCATTCGCGCCCTTGTGCGCCTGCGTCATCCGGCTCAGTTCCACCTGCAGGCCATCGCGCTCCGCCTGCAGCGCACCCAGCACTTCACCGTGCGCCTGATGCAGTGCCGGCAGTAAATCCTGTGCGGCCTCCAGACTGGCGTCATCAGCCCGCTGCAACGACAGCGACAATGCGCCACACAACTGACGGACTTCCTGATCCAGCTCAGCCAGGCGCAGCAGATCCTGCCCGTCCAGCGCCTGGTGCAGCGCCGGCGCCAGCTCACCAGCCCGGCGCAGCAGAAACGTCAGATCCTGATCCAGCGCCTCTGCCATCAGGACGCCGCCGGCACATCGGCATTCGCGTGCCCGGCAATGGACGCCCAGCCGTCGCGAATCTCGCGCAGCAGGTTCGCCGACTCTTCCAGAATGCTGGCATCGTTGTGCAGATTGGCTTCCAGCAGCCGGCGGCCGATGTACTCGTACAAATCATGCAGATTGCCGGCCAGCTCACCGCCTTTTTCCACATCCAGCGCCACGCGCAGCCCTTCGACCAGGCCGATGGCCTTGCCGATCAGCTCGCCCTTGCGGCCCAGCTCACCAGCGTCCAGCGAACCGCGCGCCGCCGCAATGCGCGCCAGGGCGCCATCCAACATAAGCTGCACGAGCTGATGCGGGCTGGCCTCTGACACCTGGGCATGCAGGTTCAGTGACTGATAGCTCTTCAGCGCACTCTGATTACCGTAAGTCATACCGACACTCCCTGTTCTGTACTGTTACTTTCGTTTCGGCCGCAAATCAGCAAGCTGCGACAGTTGTTGGTCAAGAAAACTGCTGGTGGACTGAAATTCCGCCACCATGGCATCCATGGCCGAGAACTGCGCACGCATACGCGATTCAACCCGTGCCATACGGTCATCCAGTGCAAGACGCTGATCAGCAATGCGCTTGAGCTGGGCTTCCAGATTCTCGGTGCGGGCCAGCAATATGCCCTCTGGCCCGGAATAACTGTAAAGGGCCGACGAAAATGCTTCGCCAAAGTTACTGACCAGCGACTCGACGCCACCCTGGTTCTGTCGCAGCGCCTGCTCGAGCTTGCCCTCGTTAAGCGACACCCGGCCCTCAACGTCCGTGCTGAAACCCAGCTCAAGCATGCTCTGAAAAGGATTGTCGGCACCGCCGAGTGCCCTGCTGAATATCCCACCAAGCTGACTCTGCAGGCCACGCAGGCTCGAATCGCCGAGCAGCGGGCCGCCAGCGCCGGTTTCCGGATCAAACTTGGAAGCCGCACCGATCACTTCCCGCAGCTTGTTGTAGGTATCCACCAGACTCTTCAAACGATCACGCACCGCGTCGGTATCCTGACCAATGCTCAAGGTGACCGGGCCCGTTTCATCATCACGCTGCAGCGTAATGCTGACCCCAGGCAGGACGTCATCAATCTCGTTGCTGGACGAGGTCAGGGTCAGGCCGTTGACGCTGTAGATGGCGTCCTGCGCAGCCGCCGTCTCAGCCATCGCGGCAGACGCCAGCCGCCCATCAAGGTCGCCGTCCACCTCAACCTCGACGGTCCCGGCAGAGCCGGTTTCGCGTGCGGTCAACAGCAACCGTTGCTGCCCGCCATCGGACATCACCACCGCCTGCACGCCGGCGCCACTCGCGTTGATGGCATCCCGGACATCGCGCAGACTCGCCTCGCCGTCAAATTCCAGCGTGACGGCTTCCTCGCCAACACGAATCGTCATAGAACCGGCGCCCACAGGCGCATCCGCGTCCGCAAAGTGATCGCTGGCCAGCGACTGGGCACTGGCCAACTGCGTGACGCCGATCTGATAGTTGCCGGGCTCGGGCCGTTGATTCTGATCCGAGATGCGGGCGCTGATGGCCTCGCCGCCGGTCACTGTGGTCTTAAGGCGGGTACTGAAGTTATTCAGGCCGGATACATTGGTGTGCAGCTCCATGGTCGTGGACCGCAGCTTGCCCAGCGCCGACAGCTGCTCCTGGGCCCGCGCTTCGTTCCGGTTCAGCCGGTTCTCCGCCGGCGCTCGCTCCGCCTTCACAACCTGCTCAACCAGGTTGGTCAGATCAAGACCGGAACCCACACCTAGACTGCTGATGGTTGCCATGCTGCCCACCTGTTTACGTCTGTGCCTGCTACAAGCGCAGCAGGCGCGTCAAAATCTCGTCACTGCGCGGCCCTCAGGGCCTTGCAAACAGTTTCCAACAACATACGCAGCAAGATACTTGCCAACTTCTTGGCCAAACGCCCTGCCATCGCCTTCAGGACCACCGATGCAATCCCAGTGACGACATGCCCTCGCCGGCCTGCAAACGCTGTGCAATGGCGACCGCCTCTTCCGTTGGAATCTGACGTACCACTTCACCGGTGGATTGATGCACCACCT
>SKXG01000393.1 GCA_007128525.1 Pseudomonadales bacterium
ACTGGAGGGACAGTTCGATCGGATCGTCTCGGTGGGGATGTTCGAACATGTCGGTGCGGTCGTCACCTTTGTGACCGTCGGGCTTGGTCAGCGGGGCGGACTGCATGGCCTGCAACAACGCCTGCTGCAGCGGCGCCAGATCAGGCGCCTGTTGGTCGTCAAGCAGCTCCAGGGTCTGGTTCAGCATCCAGCGCGACCAGACAGACGGGTCATCGCAGCGTGCCTTGTAGCGCTCCCAGTCCATCCCGGTCCACCCGCGTCAAAAGGCAGACAGGTCCAGCGGCGAACCGGTCAGACGTTCATAGGCTTCCAGATAGCGGGCGAGGGTGTTCTCGACGACCGCATCCGGCAGCGTCGGCCCGGGCGGCTGTTTGTTCCATTGCCCCTTGGCCACCAACGTCTCCAGATAGTCGCGCACGTACTGCTTGTCGAAGCTCGGCTGCTCCTTACCCGGCGTCCAGGCGTCAGCCGGCCAGAAGCGCGAGCTGTCCGGGGTGAAAATTTCATCGATCAACAGCGGCTGCGGTTCGTCGACGCGGGTACCGAACTCGAACTTGGTGTCGGCGAGGATGATGCCACGGCTGGCGGCATAGTCGCGGGCATCGGCGTACAGCGCCAGCGTGGTCTCTTCGAGCCACTCCATCATGTCGACACCAACCAGGTCAGCGCCCTCTTCCCGGCTGATGTTTTCATCGTGCCCGGTGGTTTCAGCCTTGGTCGAAGGTGTGAACAGCGGCTCGGGCAGCTGATCGCCATTGCGCAGGCCGGCCGGCAGCTGCTGACCACACACCCGGCCATTTTTCTGGTAGTCGCGCCAGCCGGTGCCAGCCAGATAGCCGCGGGCGATGCACTCAATCGGCACCACTTCGGTCTTTCGGCACAACGTGACGCGGCCCTGCAGGCTGCGCCGCTGCGCGGCGTCGAGGGCGGGAATATCGGCTGCGTCGGTTGAAACCAGATGATGGCGGACCCGGTCAGCCAGCCAGTTGAACCAGAATGTTGAGAGCTGTGTGAGCACAATACCCTTGCCAGGGATGCCATTGGCCATCACCACATCAAAGGCGCTGATGCGGTCGGTGGCAATGATCAGGAGGCCCGCTTCGCCATTTGGCAGGGTCACATCGTACAGATCACGCACTTTGCCCTGCCGCTTGTTGGGCAGCGGCAGATCCGTATTCAACAGGGCCTTGCTCATTGGCTTTTCTCCACGGCGCGCAGCGCTTTGCTGAAGTCTTCCAGCAGATCGGCCTCATCTTCAATGCCCACCGAGATGCGCACCAGATTGTCGGCAATACCCATGCTGGCGCGTCGCTCGGCGCCCATTTCATGGTAGATGGTGTGCGCAACCGGAATCGCCAGCGTGCGGTTATCGCCCAGGTGACTCGACTTGACGATGATGTCCAGCTCGCTGAGGAACGCAAACACATCTATGGCCGGGTCCAGCTCGAAGCTGAACAGCGCGCCCGGATGCCGGAACAGCTCGGCGGCGAGCTGGTGCTGCGGGTGTGCGGGCAGCCCCGGGTAGTACACCTGGTGCACCAGCGGCTGTGCATCCAGAAAGCGGCACAACGCTGCGGCGTTCTGGCACTGACGCGACTGGCGCAGCGCCAGGGTTTCAGCGCCCATGGCGATGTGGTGGGCGGCATCCGGCGACATGGCCGCACCAAAGTCGCGCAAACCCTTCTTGCGCACCTGGGTCAGCCCCCACATCTGCGGATTGCCGCTCTGATAGGCCGGGTCGATGTTTGGAAAGCTGGTCCAGTCGAAGTTGCCAACCTCAGTAACGGTACCACCCAGCGCATTGCCATGACCGCCGATGTATTTGGTCAGGCTGTGCACGATCAGACTCGCGTCCACTGTGCGCGGCTGGAACAGGTAGGGCGAGGTCATGGTGTTGTCGACGACGTAAACGAGGCCGTGTTCACGGCACAGCGCCCCAATTCGGTTCAGGTCTGAAATCTGGGTGCGGGGATTGGCGATGGTCTCAACGAACACCAGCCGGGTCTCCGGGCGGATGGCGGCGCGGACGTTCTCCACATCCGTGGCATCGACAAAGCTGACGTCGAGACCCTGACAGGCAAAGGTGTTGAACAGCGAGTTGGTGTTGCCAAACAGGAAGCTGCTGGAGACAAAGTGATCGCCGGCCCGCAACAACGAAAACAACACGCTGCCGATCGCCGCCATGCCGGTACCGAAACACACGGTACCCAGGCCCTGCTCCATCTGCGTGACCTTGGCCGCCAGGGCCTCGACCGTCGGATTGATCTGACGCCCGTAGGAATAGCCTTTCTGCTTGCCCTGAAACACGGCCGCGAGCTCATGGGGGTCGTCATACCCATAGGCGACATTGTTGTGCACCGGCTTGTGCAGCGCGTTGTGCTCGATCCCGTCCCGCCTGTCAGCGTGGACGATGGTCGTGGTGAATCCAGCCATGTGCCACTCCCAGGGAAACGCGCAATATACTGCAAGCGCAGGGCTTCGCTCCACAACAACCCGGCACTTGCCGGGTCAGACAGGTTGGTCAGGCCGGCTGGGAGATGACCTTGCTCTCGCCGTCGATGCTCTGTTGCAGCAAGGCGGAATAAGGATTGCTTCTGAGCAGAGGCTTGATTTCTGCGCCCGGCAACGCATGGCTGAAGATAAAGCCCTGCACCTCGGTACAGCCCTGTGAGCGCAGGTACTTGAGCTGAACCCGGTTCTCCACCCCCTCGGCGATCAGGTCCAGCTGCAGACCACGGGCCATGGCCACAATGGCATTGATGATGCTTGCATCACCCTGCTCGGCACGTATGTCGCCGACAAAGCTGCGGTCGATCTTCAGCGTGTTGACCGGAAAGTGCTGCAGGTAACTGAGCGAGGAGTAGCCGGTTCCGAAGTCATCGATGGCAATGTGGATACCATGCTCACGCAGCGCGCGCAGCTTCGGGATGATCACCTCCATGTCCTGCATGATGGTGTTCTCGGTAATCTCCAGCTTGACCAGATTTGGATCCAGCCCGCTCTGCTTCAGGCTGTACAAAAAGCTGTCGAGAAAGCGATCCTGCTCCAGCTGATAGACCGACATGTTCACCGAAAGGTGGATCGGACCAAGTCCGAGA
>SKXG01000309.1 GCA_007128525.1 Pseudomonadales bacterium
GCGCCGCATCCCACAGGGTCCCGATCAAGGTTGCGCCCGAATAGTGCCGACCGGACTCACCGATCCAGGTTCGGTCACGCATCTCGGTCAGCGCTGTGCGCAGATAGGCCACATGCGGTGACTCATCAGCCCGGATGTACGACACCAGTCGTGCGGCCTCACCATCACCCGCCGCCAGCGCGTCATCGTCCATCCAGCGCTCGGCCCAGGCAAATGTATGAAAGGCGGATACCTCGATCAGCAGGACCCGAATCATCAGCGCGGCAATGCGCTCAAGCGACATGGGAATGTCTGCAGGCAGTTGACGGCTGACGGCGCCGCCGGGACCGCTCCCCTGCCCTAGCCCCAGCCGCTTGAGCATGGCTTCCAGGTCGACCTCAGCACTGCGCCCTTCGAAAGCGATGTCACGCGCCGCGAACCACATGTCCTGGTGCCCGGCTTCTGCCTCATGCCCGGCTTCATCACGGCCATGCGCTTCGAACAGGCCGTGGCCCAGGTGCGCTGTCGCGGTGCCTTCGATGCTTTCGACGAAAAAGCGCTGCAGATTCTGCGCGGGCAGGTGCCGGATGTTGGCGCCAAAGCCTTCCACCGTGCCGATACGGGTCAGCGTGGCTATCAGCGGCTCGTGCACACCTTTGCGCAGCAGGAATCGCGCCTGGGCAAGATTGGGATAGTGATCCGGCCAGGTGGACAGCGGGACATCGAGTATTTCGGCACCAAAGTCTTTCCGATGCTGCGCCTGCCAGGCATCGATCGCCGGTACACGAAAACGCGTCCGCGGTGACACATAACGGCCATCTGCGTCAAAACCGCCATGACAGCGTCGGCCACCGGCGACCAACGGTTCCTTTACCGCATCGCTGAGCAGTAGTTCCGTTTCGGTGTACGTCAGCTGCATCAATGGCTCTCCCCGGTCATACCAGAACCCTGGTTATACCACCAATTACAGCGGCTGCTCCAAGGTACTGCTAACATATTGGATTCGGCCAAAGCATCTCGCCCCCCGGGCTCACTGCTCTGCGCTGCCGTGCGGCATCTAGCGGCTACCAGATCCTGTGCTGCCGCTTGGTTCGGCGCTGCCGCTTGGCTCGGCGCTGCCGGCCAATAACCATAAGTTGATCATGAGCGAACACAATAAGCCGACACTGCTGAATCGCGCCAACCAGGTATTGCGCCCCAAAGGCCATGTGTTCTATGGCTGGTGGCTGGTGCTGGCATCCTCCGGCATCCAACTGCTGTCCGGCGCGCTCTGGATGCAGTCCTACGGCGCCTATACCGTATTGTTGCAACGCGAGTTCGGCTGGTCGAAAACCGTGATCTCGGGCGCGTTCGCGATGACACGCATCGAGTCCGGCATCCTTGGCCCGATTCAGGGCTGGCTGACTGACCGATTCGGCCCCAGGTTGATGTTGACGCTGGGCACCATAGGCCTGGGGCTGGGCTTTATGATGTTCAGCCAGGTCAACTCCATTCTCAGCTTCTACCTGGTGTTCGCCTTCATGGCAGTCGCGGCGAGCTTCGGCGGCTTCCCGACGTTGATGGTCGCGATCGTGAACTGGTTCGACAAGCACCGCGCCAAAGCGGTGTCGTTTTCTCAGATCGGCTTTTCGCTGGGCGGTCTGGCCGTGCCGCTGGTTGTGGTGTCACTGACGCTGTTCGGCTGGCGGGTGACGGCTTTTGCTTCGGGGGTGATCATACTGCTCATCGGACTGCCGCTGGCGCAGATGATCCGTCACAAGCCGGCAGAACTTGGCGAAGTGCCCGATGGCGTCGATGCCAGCCTGCAACCGAGCCACAATGCGGATGGCAGTCCAATCGTGGCGCCACACAACTTCTCCGGCATGGAGGCGTTGCGAACACCAGCGTTCTGGCTGATTTCCTTCGGACACGCGCTGGCACTGCTGACGGTCTCGGCCATGATGGTGCACCTGGTGCCGCACCTTACCGAAGGTATGGATTACTCACTGGCAGCTGCCGGCGGTGTAGTCGCCATGCTCACCGGCATGCAGATGATCGGCCAGCTCGTTGGCGGCTATATGGGCGATCTGCTCAACAAGCGGCTTATGTGTGCCGTCTGTATGTTGATGCACGCGGCCGGTCTTTTCTTGCTGACCTTTGCCACCAACTTTGCGATGGTGTTTGCGTTCGCCGTGTTGCATGGACTGGCCTGGGGCACGCGGGGCCCACTGATGGTCGCGTTGCGGGCCGATTACTTTGGCGCCGCCTCCTTTGGCACCATCTCCGGCCTGTCGGCACTGATTGTGATGTTCGGAATGTCCGGCGGGCCGTTGATTGCAGGCTATCTGGCCGACGTGACCGGCAGCTATGAGAGCGGATTCAGCATTCTGGTGGCCGGGTCGTTGATCGGCTTCGTCTGTTTCCTGGCCGCACTGCCGCCGAAGGCGCCACAAAAGCGACCGGCCCGATAGGGCTTCAGGCTGCCCCTGATGTCTGCTCCGGCAGCGGGTAACGGGACAGAATGTCCGGCCCCAACGCTGCCTTCAAGGGGCCTAGCCAAGGCTCAAAGTGTTGCCACTGATCGACAGCCTGACGGTAGATGGGCTGACGCACCTGCTCTGAGCTGGGCGTACGCACGCTGCGCTCGGTCTGGTGAAAGTCAAGACACTGCGCCTCAAATGGCAGCCCACAGTAGTCCAGCATCCGGCGTACCTGCGTCTCCAGGTCGTCAACCACATCCTCGTGCATGACCCGCAGCACCGCACCCGGCAGGACCTCGTCCCAATGATCCATCAGACGCACGTAGGCGTTGTAGTAACGTCCGATTTCATACAGACCATAAGTGAACTCCTGTCCTTCCCCAAACAGCTGTTTGAAACCACTGAAACAACAGGCCATCGGGTGTCGTCTGGCGTCGATGATCTTCGCGTTAGGCAGCATCAGCTTGATCAGGCCGATGTGCAGGAAGTTGTTCGGCATCTTGTCGATGAACAGCGGCGCGCCCTGGCGGTAGACACGCGTCTCAGCCAGAAACTGATCGCCAAAGCGTCGGAAGTAGTCCGTATCGAGCTCGTGCAGAATACTCGGGTAACGGCGTGAGCGCGGATCACGGCCACGCAATCGCTGTGCGA
>SKXG01000104.1 GCA_007128525.1 Pseudomonadales bacterium
ATGCATTTCTCAATCAGCCAGTGGAGGAGGCGGAGCTGCGGCCAGCTTTTGCACAGTCACTCGGATTGGGACAGGGAAGGCCGGATCTTATCGTGCGGTTCGGGCGTGGCAAGGAAATGCCGAGATCGCTGAGGCGGCCCGTGGAAGATGTGTGGGCAGGGTGAATAGGGGGCGATCATCTTAAAACCGCTACGCCCCATCCAGATTAAGACTCAGGCACTTCACGGCACCGCCGGCGCGTAGAAATTCAGTCACGCGAACTTCGTGAACCTGAAACCCTCGGCTGTCGAGTTCATGCTGCAGCCTGGCGGACGCATAATTCATGAACACGTGCTTGCCGACCCCCACCGCATTACAGGCAAATTGACAGGCGTCCTCTTCGCTGACTTCAATACGCTTTTCGATGGGAATTTGCGCGCGGATCAGCATCTGTGATTCCGCGCTGAAAGCTGTCGGATAGTACAGCGTATGCCCATCAGCCAGCGGGCAGAAACAGGTGTCGAGGTGATAAAAGCGTGGATCCACCAGGCCCAGCGGGTACACCGGTAACTGAAAAGCCCGGGCCAGCAGTGCGGCGGCGCGGATATCGCTGCGCGGGCCGTGACCGAGCCAGAGGTGAGCTGCGTCCTGGTCGGCGAGACAGTCGCCGGCACCTTCGAAGCACACATCATCGGGCCAGGCCAGGCACTCGAAGCCGGCGTCTGCAAACCAGCGGGCGAAGAGCGGCGCTTCCGGTTGCCGCTCTGGATAACGGAAACGGCTGACCACGACGCGGCCATCGAGTACGAATCCGGCGTTGGCGGTGAATACCATATCCGGCCTACTCGGAGCCGGCTCACAGAGAACGATCTCTGCGTGGGCGCCCAGGCTGGCGACTAGCTGTTGCCATTGCGTCTGCGCGGAGGCAGCAGCGGGCTGGCGCTGCACATTCATCCACGGATTGATTTCGTAGCGCACCTGGAAGTGGTCCGGTGGACACATGAGCAGTCGGGGATGGTTGGTCATCGCGTGGCCCTCCAGCTTTACGCGGCGCGCGATGATGCCGCAGCCTGCAACAGACCAAACAGATTGCGCGGGTCATCGGTGTCCGGAATCAGCGCGACCTCAGGTGCCTGTTGGAGATTGGCATACAACCAGCTCAGCGCCGCATGGTCTTCGATCGCGAAGCCGACCGAATCGAACAGCGTGATGCTATCGTTGCTTAAGCGGCCAGAGCGCTTACCACACACGATGTTGTGAAACTCGGTCACGGCATGGTCTGAGCCCTGAATTTCCCCTTCGATGCGGGTTTGCGGTTCGTACTCAACGATGATGTCGCAATGCGGCAGCACGCTCGGATCGAGTTCAGTTTTGCCAGGACAGTCGCCGCCAACCGCGTTGATGTGCAGACCGGGGCGCAGCATAGCCGGTGTGATCAGTGACTGACGGTCCTTGATCGCAGTGGCCACGGTAATCAGGTCGCTGCCGCTGACCGCTTCGGCAATGGAGTCGCACGGCACAAGCTTCAGGTTCTGGCCTGCCATGTTGTGTGCGTACTTCTCCATGGCTGCCGGATCGATGTCGTAATAGTGTACCTGCCGTACTGGCCGCTCGTTGGCCATGGCCAGTGTCTGGAATTCAGATTGCGCGCCGGTGCCAACCAGGCAGAGCGTGTGGGTGTCGGACCGGGTACAGTGGCGTGCCACCATTGCTGAAGTGGCGGCCGTGCGCAGCGCGGTCAGCAGCGTCATTTCCGTGACGAGCAGCGGGTAGCCGGTATCGACGTCCGAGAGGACGCCCAGCGCCGCTACGGTCAGACGTCCCTGCTTCGGATTTCCGGGATGGCCATTGACGAGTTTGCAGGCGTACCGGTCTGCGTCCGTGACCGGCATCAGTTCGATGACCCCGTGATCGTAGTGGGTGGCCTGCCGAGGGCTTTTGTCGAACGTCTCCCAGCGCATGTAGGCTGCTTCTATGGCGTCGGTCAGTTCCGCCAGCACGCGCTGTACGCCCCGGCGGGCCACAAATTGCTGCAGGATGGGTACATCGATGACTCGGACCATGGTGCGGTACTCCTGTATTCTTCAGGAAACTTTATGAACCGCTTCAATCTAAGCGATCTGCACGCTATTTGAAGCGAAAAACTCCTCTGTCAGATGCACGTTGTGGTGTTTTCCAGCTGTTTCGGTGTATAAAATTTCCCGCGCTACAAGTCCGCCGGAGTCGACAGGCGCTAACTCGACAGGCGCTAACTGGACAGGTGCTAACTGGACAGGTGCTATAGAGAGGTGTCCGTCATGGAGCTGGATCGCATCGACCGCCACATCCTTAAGACCCTGCAGGGCGACGGCCGCATCTCCAACCGCGACCTTGCCGAGCGGGTGGCGCTGAGCCCGAGCGCCTGTTTGAAGCGGGTTCGGCGCCTCGAGCGCGCCGGTGTCATCCGCCGTTACCTGGCTGACCTCGACCTCGCCCGCATTCGGGACTCGGTGACCGTCTACGCTGAAATCACATTAAAGCGGCATCAGGTCTCCGATTTCGCAGCCTTTGAACGGGCCCTGGCCGCCATTCCAGAAGTGGTGGCAGCCTGCCAGATCAGCGGACGCTTTGACTTTCTCGTGACCTTTGTCTGCCGGGATATCGATCACTATCGCGATATCAGTGATAGTCTGCTCGGCGGCGATTCCGGCGTCAGCACCATGACATCTAACATTCGTATGAAGGTGTCGAAGCCGTTTGCCGGATATCCGCTCGCCTGAACTTGACATGCACCTCCCGGTCAGCCGCTGAAAGACAGATTGAGATACCAAGTCCGCCCCGGCCAGGGATGCGCGACAAAACTGCGCTCATCTGTCAGGTTGTCCACGCCGGCGCCCAGGCTCAGACCATTGGCCAGCCGGTAATCCGTCTTCAGTCCAATCCGTGAGTAGCCATCCTGTGCACCCATGACCCGGTTGGAGGTATCGCGGTTGTCGTTTCTGCCAAAGCTGTCGCTGGCATACTGATAGTTCAGTCCAAGGTTCCAGTTGGTGTTCAGGTGATAGGTGGCCAGCAGATTGGCACGCCAGCGCGGCATGCGTGGGAAGCGATTACCGACGATGTC
>SKXG01000006.1 GCA_007128525.1 Pseudomonadales bacterium
CGGTCAAAAGCAATGTACCGGCCGCCTTTGTCACCAACGCCCACCAGCTGCCGCATTTCCCCGTCTATCTCGGCGCTGAACAGGTTCGGTGAGGCGCCAATGTCCCGGTCATTGACTGCCGGCGCGTTGCTGCCACCCGGCCAGTAAATGTCGTTGGCTGTGAACTGGTAATGCCAGAGACGTTCACCGGACTGATAGTCGAAAGCGACCAGGGCATCGGAGAACGGGCCAGCTGGGGCGGCGTATGCCTGGCCGGTACCGACGAAGCCCATGCCCAGTTCGGTATCCAGTGCGGCGCTGGACCAGACCGATACGCCGCCGCCGCAGACGTCAGCCGGGTCCTCGGGATCTGACGGGCAGACGCTGGTGCGCCACAGTTCTTCACCGCTAAAGCGGTCAAGCGCGACTATAGCGCCGTGGAACATGGGCTCGGCGGCAAACCACACCTGGTAGGAGGCTGCCCCGACGATCAGCTTGTCGCCGACCACTTTCGGTGAGCTCCACAAGCGGCTGAAGGGCGTGTCCTCGACCTGGGTGGCCCAGCGTGCCGCGCCGGTAGCCCGGTCCCTGGCCCAGACATGCGCGCCGGTACCCGCGGCGCCGGACGCTGAGGCGCCGGCATCACCGGCCACGTAAACCGAGTCGGCCGTAACGAATACCGATGCGGTGACCATGCCGCTGCCGGCGGTCAGCAGCTGCACCTGCCAGACCAGGCTGCCATCTTCGGCATCGACGGCACGAAGCCAGCCGGACGTGTCGGCGTAGTACACGACGCCATCGACCACGGCCGGTGTGCCGCTGACGCCGGCGCCCGTTACGCGCTGCGCAACGTGCAGACTGTCCAGGCTGTCGGCGTTCAGGACAGGGGCTGTGTGGCTGCGCTGGTGGGCATAGTCGCGCCCGAACATGGGCCAGTTCTGCGAGCCGAGGGGCAGGGGTTCGGCTGTGGGCGCCGGGGGTGCTGGTGGTGCAGGCGAAGAAGGCGGCGGCTCCTGCGTGCCGGAGGAGCTGCTGCCCCCGCATGCCGTCAGCAGCAATGCCGTGAGCAAGATGCCGGAACCGAGGACGAATTGCTTGCGGGTTCGCTGCGCCAGCATTGGAGGCCCTCCCCAGGGTCGTGTCATGCACTGGACATGACGCGACTATGCAGGGCTGTTATTCAAATTCAAAGTATTTATTTTGAATATCCAGTCTGTTTTCTTAGAGGGCATGATGGCGCTTGTGGGCCTGTTGGGCTTTCTGGCCTGTTCTTCCAATTACTCGCCAAACAACTTGGGTACAACTGTGCAACCGGAACGCCTGTAAAGCGGCACCTGAATCTTTCACAATATGCCAGACAAACGTTGGTTGAGGCCCTGGTGACCTGTCCTGCCAGGGTCCGATGGCAACTTTCCTGAACCATCAATCACAGGTAAGCAGTCTGGTGATACGTGGAACGGCCCATGGCTGGCTGATGGCTTCGCGCTGGCTGATGGCGGTCCTTTTGTGTCTGCAAGTCAGTGACCTGCAGGCCAAGGAGGCGTCTGCTGCAGAGCCGGCGCCCGCTGATCGGCTGCAGGCGGCGCGTGAAGAAGCTGTGCTTTTGGCACGTGCCGGAGAGCTGGACGCTGCGCTGCTGCGCCTGCGGAATCTGCTGCAGGCCTATCCCGATGACCCGCCGTTGATTGCCGATGCACTGACGGTGCTTGACTGGGCCGGTTCGTCTGCGGAGGCCGCCCAGCTGGCGGAGCGGCTGGTAGTGCCCGAGGTGCCGGACTGGGCCTGGTTGCCGTGGGCCCGCGCACTGCGTGATCTGGGCCGCTATGACGATGCATTGCAAGTGCTGGCGCAGGCCCGCAACCAGTGGCCGGCGGCCGCACCAGAGCGGCTCGAAGAGCCGGTTTTGCGGGCCTTGATTCTGGCCGATGCCGGCCAACATGCGCAGGCCATCGCCACCATAGAGCGGGCCCGGGCGACGCCGGGTGTGGCCGAGGTGCCGGCAGCCCTGGCTGCCGCCTACGTTTACCGTCGGGCCGGTGACCCCGGCCGTTCACTGCAGGCTTCGCAGTGGGTATTGAATCGCCACCCGGACCAGCCAGAGGCCTGGCAGCACCAGGTGTTTGCGCTGCTGGAACTGGGTGCGGCACGGCGGGCGCTGGAGCTGGGGGAAGCTCGTCCGGACCTGTTCAGCGCGTCGGACATGGCCCGCCTGCAACTGGCGCGTGCGGCTCAGCAGCTGGGTTGGGCGCGGGAAGCCGATGGGCAGCCGGGTATTGCGCATGCGGAGGTTCGGGCCGTTGCGATTGCCGCCGCCGAAGCGCTGGCCGAACTGCGCCAGACCATGCCTGATACGGCGCCCGAGCTGGTCACCGATGTTGAGCAGGAGTACCTGCTGGCGTTGTTCCAACAGGGTGACTATGCCGCGGTGCGGCGCCTCTATCAGCAATTGTCCGAGCAGGCGCAGCAGGTTGACGGTGCTTTGCGTACCGGCGTGCACCTGGCCGCAGCCGATGCCGCCCTGCATGACGATGACCCGGAAGCGGCACTGGCGCTGTACGATGCCCTGCTGGCCGATGATCCGTGGCTGTTCGAGGCCCGGATCGGCCGCTACTGGGCATTGATCGATAGTGGGCAATACCATGCGGCGCAAGTTCTGATTGATGAATTGACGGCGGAGAAGCCCACCCATCTCCCCGGTGCCGATGGCGGGCCGGGTCCGCGTTACTGGCGAAGACTGGAGCTGGATCTGATGGCGGCCATGCACCGTGCCATGGCCAACCGGCCGGATTTGGCGCAGGCCCGTCTGGAACGCCTGCTTGAACAGGCCCCGGCATCGGCGCAGATCATGCGGGAGCTGGCCACGGTGTACCGCTGGCGCGGTTGGTCGACGCGTGCCCTGGCGCTGAACGGGACCGCGCTGTATTACGAACCGGACGTTGTTAACGGCCAGCTGCAGAACCTGCAACTGCGACAGGATCTGGGTCAGTACCAGCATGCCGCCGACGGCATAGCTGTGCTCTATCAGCACTACCCGGATGTGCGGGCTGTACAGCGCGCCCGGCGCGATGTCGAGGATCGCCGGCGCTGGGGGCTGAGCAGCAGTGCCGAGTACGGCGACAGTGATGGCTTTGCCGACACCGGCTCGCGCGATCGGAGCTTGTTCACACGTGTGCACGGGCCCCGCCTGGCCCATCACTGGCAGGTCTATGGCTGGCACTACTACAGCGACGCCCAGTTTCCTGAAGGCAGTGCCCGTTATGACCGGTTGGCGGCCGGCCTGGATTGGGGACAGGGGCCGCACACCGCGTACGTAGAAGCGCACACCAGCCGCGTCGGTAGCACGGACCCTGGCGTCACGCTCGGTTATGCCTATCGCTGGGGTGATCACTGGCGCTTCACGAGCCGGTTTGACAGCTTCAGCACCGACGTACCGTTGCGGGCCTATAACCAGGGCATCGATGGCTGGCGGCTGCAGGCAGGCGCTGAGTGGCGGGCGCACGAGTCGCGCCGGGCCCAGCTTGGTCTCGGCTATCTCGACTTGAGTGACGGCAATGCGCGGCTGTCGCTCAATGCCGGCGCCGAACAGCGGGTGCTGGCGCTGCCAGAGCATCAGACGCGCGTCCGCGTCGATCTGTACGGCAGTCGCGCCAGCCAGGAAGGCGGCCCCTATTTCAATCCGCAGCGGGACGCCTCGCTGGGTGCTGGTGCCGAGCATCAGTGGCTGACTTGGCGCGACGGGCGCCGCACGCTGACGCAACATTTCCGGCTCGGGGTCGGTGGCTATTGGCAGGATGGTTTTGGTACGGAACCCACGGCTGACCTGGGCTACGCCCATCACTGGCAGCTCACTCGCCTGTGGCGTGTCAATTATGGCCTGGGCTGGAGTGCGCGTGCCTATGATGGTAACCGTGAACGCCGCTGGTACGGGCGTCTGGGTATAGAGGGCCTGTTCTGATGCAGGGGGTGATGTTGACAGTGCGTTACTTGGCGGCCCTGCTGCTCGTTGTGTTGGCGGCCTGTGTGCCGCTCGCTGGGTCGAACAGTGGTTCGCAAACCCATGCGCCGCCGACCCGTGACGCGCCGGCAATCAGCCCGGAACAGACAGCTGACGGCCAGTCCTGGGTTGCGGTGTCCTGGCATGATGTGGTGCCGGATGCAGCGGCGGCTGCACGAGACCCCTATGCGGTGACCACCGACGACCTGGCGCGGCAGTTCGACTACCTGCGTGACCATGGCTGGCAGCCGGTGTCGCTGGCAGACATTCTGGCGGCGCACCGGGGTGAGGCCGAGCTTCCCGAACGTGCGGTGCTGCTGACCTTCGATGATGGCCTGGAAAGCCACTACAGCCAGGTCTTTCCGCTGCTCCAGGCCTATGACTACCCGGCCGTGCTGGCGCTGGTCACAAGCTGGCTTGAGCAGGAAGACGGCTGGCAGATTGAGTACGAAGGTCGGCTGCGTGACCGGGAAGGCTTTCTAAGCTGGGAGCAGATTCGCGAAATGCAGGATTCCGGCCTGGTCGAACTGGCCAGCCACAGCCATGACCTGCATCAGGGTGTGCTGGCCAATCCGCAGGGCAACGTGCAGCCCGCAGCCGTGACACGTCAGTTCCTGCTGCATCCGGATGTGTATGAAACGGACGCGCAGTGGCGGGAACGGGTAGAGGCAGATCTGCGCCTGAGTGCGGAAATCATCGAGCAGCGTACCGGCTCGCGGCCCAGTGCCATCGTCTGGCCCTACGGAGAGTTCAATGCGGCGCTGGAAACCATGGCTGCTGACCTCGGCATGGTGGTGTCGCTGGGCCTGACCAGCGGCAGCAACACCACAGCAACACTGCACGGCCTGAACCGCCTGCTGATCAGCGGTCAGCCGGACCTGCCGCTGTTCGCAAGCCTGCTGCCACAACAGCCCAGACGGACCCTGCAGCGCGTGGCGCACATCGATCTCGACTATGTCTACGATGACGATCCGTTACAGGAAGTGCGCAACCTCGATGCGTTGATCGAGCGTATCGCCCGGCTTGAAATCAATAAGGTGTATCTGCAGGCATTTGCCGACCCCGACGGTGACGGCAACCCCGAAGCGCTGTACTTCCCGAACCGGCATCTGCCGGTACGACGTGACCTGTTCAACCGGGTGGCCTGGCAGCTGCGCACGCGAGCTGGTGTCGAGGTGTATGCCTGGATGCCGGTGCTGGCTTTCGATCTGCCAGACCGGGAGCAGCATGCACGGTTGTCGGTGCTGCGCCCGGGCGATGACGGGCCGGAGCCGGCCTGGTTCGACTATCGTCGGATGAGCCCGTTCCTGCCCGAAGCGCGACAGCTGATCGCCGAGATCTACGAAGATCTGGCCGCGCATGCTTCCTTTGCCGGCATCATCTTTCACGATGATGCCTATCTGGCAGCCGATGAAGATCTCGCGGCCTGTGTGCCCGAGGCCAGCTGGCCCGACGGCTCGGCGATCGAGAACTGCCAGCTCTCGCCATCTGAGAAGACGGCTGCGTTGACGGAATTCACGCTGCAGCTGGCCGACGTTGTGCGGCAGTATCGCCCGGCGATCCGTACCGCGCGCAATCTCTATGCGCGGGCAGTGCTTGAGCCTGAAGCGCAGGCACGGTTCTCGCAAAGCCTGCCGGATGCGCTGGCCGCTTATGACACCACCGCCATCATGGCGATGCCGCGGATGGAAGGGGTGGAGCACCCCAAGGCCTGGTTGCGCGAGTTGGTGGCCACGGTGCGTGAATACCCGAACGGTCTGGAGCGCACGCTGTTCGAATTGCAGGCCAAGGACTGGAATGAGGATCGCTGGCTGTCCGGCGAGACGCTCAAAGCACAGATGCAGCTGCTGGTCAGGGAAGGGGCGCTGCACATCGGCTACTACCCAGACGACTTCATTCGGGGGCGGCCGGAATTTGAGCCACTGTTTCGCGGCATTTCCACTCGCACTTTTCCCTATGTGCGCTCTGAGTGCGGGAGTGGCGAGTCATGCTGAGTTGGGGTGAGACAACCGGCCTGATCGCATTTCTGTTCAATTTTGCGTTCTACTACCCGCTGTTCATGGCCTGGGTGTGGATGATCGGCGCCGTCTATTACTTCTTCCACTGGGAGCGGGCCGATGGCAGCTCTCCGGAAGATCCGCCGGAACTGGATGAATATCCGCCGTGCTCCATTTTGCTGCCCTGTTTCAACGAAGGCGATACCGTGCGCGACACGATCGCCTGGTTGGCGGATCAGACGTATCCGAATTTTGAGATCATTGCCATCAATGATGGCAGCAGCGACAACACGGCTGAGATACTTGATGAGCTGGCACAGCACTACGAGCAGCTCCGGGTGCTGCATTTTGCGAGCAATCAGGGCAAGGCGATGGCGCTGCGCATGGCTGCGCTGTCATCGCCCCATGAGTATCTGATCTGCATTGATGGTGACGCCATCCTGCACCCAACTGCCGTGCACTGGCTGATGCGGCATCTGATCTCGGGCCCGCGAGTTGGCGCGGTAACCGGTAACCCCCGCATTCGCAACCGCTCGACGCTGCTTGGCCGGCTGCAGGTGGGCGAGTTCTCGTCGATCATTGGCATGATCAAGCGGGCGCAACGCATCTATGGCCGCATCTTTACCGTCTCCGGCGTGGTTACCGGCTTTCGCAAAGCGGCGCTGCACCGCAATACCTATTGGAATACCGACATGGTGACGGAAGACATCGACGTCACCTGGCAGATCCAGAACGACCATTGGGATGTGCGTTACGAACCCAATGCGCTGTGCTGGATTCTGACGCCGGAGACGCTGCGCGGACTGTGGAAGCAGCGTCTGCGCTGGGCGCAGGGTGGGGTTGAAGTGCTCAAGCGCTATCGCCACCGACTGTTTTCCTGGCGCCACCGAAGAATGTGGATGGTGATTGCCGAATACGCGACCAGTGTGTTCTGGGCATATGTGATGGCCACCATCATGCTGCTGTATGCGGCCGGCCTGGTGCTGCCAATGCCGGAGAGCCTGCAGGTCAGCACGCTGCTGCCGCGCTGGACTGGCGTCATGCTTGGTTTGACCTGTCTGACCCAGTTTGCCGTCAGCCTGGCCATCGACAGCCGTTACGAAAAAGGACTGTGGCGGGTTTATTTCTGGGTGATCTGGTACCCGCTGGCCTTCTGGGTTCTCAACATGCTGACCACTGTGGTCGCGGTACCCAAGGCGCTGCTCAAGCGCCGCGGGCAACGTGCCACCTGGGTCAGCCCCGACCGCGGGATCATGCCGTGAAGCGACCGGAACCCAAACATCCGGACATCATCTATCGGCCGGATCTGGTGCCGAAGCGGCGCCGTGCGCTGTTCTCCGGTATTACCCTGGTCGCCTGGGTCATCTGGGCCTATCTGTTTCTGCCACTGGTCAATCTGCTGGCCTGGTATCTGGGCTATGAGTTGTTCAGCCATCATGTGCTGGACCTTGAGCGTTCGGTTTTGATCGGGACGCTGCAGGCGTATGGGCTGGTCATTGCCTGCGCTGGCCTGGTCATTATCGGCTGGTCGCGCTATCACGTGATCCGTTTTCGGGGGCGTGAACGGCGCACCCCAATCGAAGATGTCTCAGCGGCAATGCTCAGCGAGCGCTTTCAGGTCGACCTGGACACCATTGCCCGCCTGCAGGGCGGCAAGAACTTGATCATGCATCTGGACAGCGAAGGCATGGTGCTGTCGGTGCAGGAAAATACAGGTGAGATCGCTGATTCCGATGGCGAATCCGGGTTTGACGAACAAGTCTTACAAGACCCCAACAAGCACGAGAAACCGCCAAATTGATGTGAACTGCGTCACAGGTTAGAAAGAACCCCTGGGAACACATCGGGGTGAGTGATGCATGAACACAATGAAACGGCGGCCCGGCTGATTGCCTGGGGCAGTCCTTATCTGGTTTGGAGCTTTCTTGGCCTGATCGGTGCCGGCCTGTGGTGGCTGGGCTGACGACCCGCTGCGGTCGCGCTACGCTTACCAGCTGCGACGCGCTTCCGCGCTGTAGGATAGTGGGGCTGGTGGTGGCGCGCACAGCGGCGTCTGCTGCAGCAACCATTTGACGGCCATGCCGTAATCATCAAACAGTTCTGTGGCCGGCAAATTGCAGGCGACCCGGTAAATCTCAGCCAGCACTGTCGCATCAGCATGGCCGTCGACGACTACGGCGATGGCATGCTGGATTCGCGGGCGGTACTGATCAACCAGAAACCGCACGAAGGGCTCAGTAGCTTCGAAATTCGATTTTAGCCGCATGCCGCGCAAGTCGATCAGCTGCGGCCACTCCCACGGGAAGTCCTGCTCGTTCAGCAGATTTTTGGCTTGCTGGAACAGGTCGATCAGTTCGACATCATCCCGCACCTGAACCGCAGACAGTTCGTCTGCGGTGTTGATTGCATACTGAATCGGCACCGTACACCCGTGGCTCAAGGCTGTGGATGCAGTGTAGGTGGCGGCTTCGGATGGCAGTGTGCGGTCCGTCTCACTCCGGCGCCGGGATATGTGCGGGCTTGTAATGCTTACGGTCAGGGCTTGAGCGCAAGTACGTCACTCCGGGCCTTGGTCAGCACCTTCTCGGCCGAGTTGCCGATCACCAGTGCGCTGAGGCCCGTTCGCGCGGTGGTGCCCATGACCATCAGGTCTGCCTTGAGCCGGGATGACAGGCGGTTTACGGCATGACCAACCTTGCCCATCGGCGTATGAACCCGCTCCGGCGGAATGCCATAGTCGGCCACCATGGCCTGCAGGCGCGTCTGGGCATTGGCCTGCGCATCACTTTGAAAGCCTCGCGGATCCTTGATCTCGAGATCGCTGAGTATCTTTGGTACGTCGATTGCGTAGACACAATGGACTTCGCCGTCGTAGAGATCGGCAAAGAACTGTGCCGACTGCAGAACCAGACGATTCAGCTTTTCGTGCGCACGGTCGTCGGTCCGCATGTCCATGGCGGCCAGAATTCTGGGTTTGCGTTTCCAGGGGTTGTCCGTGCAGAGCAGAACCGGCGTCGGGCAGCTGCGCAACAACTGCCAGTCGGTTGGCGTGTGCAGCAACGTCTGGCTTTGATGAATGGACTTCAGCACCAGGTCGTAGGATTTCTCCTTGACCTGCTCGTTAACCCAGCCGGCGATGTCTTTGGTCCAGACCACTTCCAGGCTGATGTCCTTGAACACGCCTTTGGCGTCGAGCACCAGGTCGCGCAGCCATTGCGTGCGCTGGCGAACGATCTCCTTGCGGATTGCCCGGCGTTGGTGCGTTTCGAAGATGTCCTTCTGGTCGTACATGGCATGGTAGGCGAAGGCGCAGAGCTGCAGATGCGCGCCGGTCTTCTCCTGCAGTGCGAACGCCCGCTTGAGCGCGATCTGCTCATGCTTGGGCTTGTCGATAATGACCAGAATGTTTTCGATGTTCTTCACCGGTTCCCCTTCACGGTTCTCTTACTGCCTTGGTTTTGTTCCTGCCAAAGTGCACGATAACAGTCTGGCAGGGGCGCATCAGTCTGGACTTTCCCTTATCTACCCTGGGTGGCAATTGTCGGCTTCAGACCCGGGTGGAGAGCCACTCATCATCTGAGCCGGCACTGATGTCCTCGAACATGAATGTCGACAGATAGCGTTCACCGGTGTCGGCGATCATGACCAGCATGTTGCTGTCCGGTTCCGCCCGCTCTGCCACGGCCAGGGCAGCGGCCAGTGTGCCACCCCCGGAGATGCCGGTGAGTATGCCCTCATGCTTGGCCAGGTGCAGCGCCATGTCGCGTGCCAGTTCATCATCGACGGGCACGATGTGATCGGCGAGTTCCTGATTCAATACCGGTGGAATGAAGTCCGGGGCCCAGCCCTGAATCCGGTGTGGCGCCCACTGGTTGCCGGACAGCAGGCTGGCGCCGGCCGGCTCGGCGACGACGATCTTCAGCTCCGGACGCGCCAGCTTCAGGATCTCGCCGGCGCCGGTAAGGGTGCCGCCGGTGCCCCAGGCGGTGACCCAGTAGTCGAGCCGGTGGCCGGCAAAGTCGCGCAGGATCTCAGGCCCAGTTGTCTGGCGGTGATACTCGGGGTTGGCCGGGTTCTCGAACTGTCGGGCCAGATACCAGCCATGCTTCTCAGCCAGCTCGGCGGCCTTGCGCACCATGCCGGTTTCGCGCTCTTCAGCCGGGGTCAGGATCACCTTGGCACCGAGGGCACGCATCAGCTTGCGGCGCTCCACCGAGAACGTTTCGACCATGGTGGCCACAAAGGGGTGTCCCATAACGGCGCAAACCATGGCCAGTGCGATGCCGGTATTGCCGGAGGTGGCTTCCACAACGGTCTGGCCAGGCTTCAACTCCCCCTGGTCCCGAGCCTTGCGAATGATGGCATAGGCCAACCGGTCCTTGACCGAGCCCATGGGATTGAAGGCCTCGACTTTGGCATAGATGTTGATGTTGGACGGCCCTGTCCGGTTCAGTTTGACCACCGGGGTATTGCCGATGGTGCTCAAGATATTCTGGTGCAGCATGATGGCTCCCGTATCTGCTGGCCCGGTTCCTCGGGCTGGTTTCGAGTCAGTCTTACCATATTGGCAGGGCAATGCAATCTGGCAGTGCGCCACTGTGCTTATGTTGGGGCATCTTGCCGTTCACCGGCTGCCAGAAACTGCCGGATCTCCTCGACGCCCTGCTCGGCGCTGTCCACATACCGGATCAGGCCAAGATCTGCTTCCGCGATCATGCCTTCTTCGACTAGCGCTTCGAAGTCGATGATCCGCTGCCAGTATTCGCGGCCAAACAGCAGTACCGGCATGGCGCTGATCTTTCCGGTCTGGAGCAGCGTCAGGGTCTCGAACAGCTCATCCAGAGTGCCAAACCCGCCCGGAAACACCACCAGCGCCCGGGCACGCATCAGGAAGTGCATCTTCCGCAGTGCAAAGTAGTGAAACTGAAAACAGAGCTGCGGGCTGATGTAGGGATTGGGCTGCTGTTCCAGCGGCAGCACGATGTTCAGGCCGATGCTGGGCGCGCCGGCATCAGCCGCACCACGATTGGCGGCTTCCATGATGCCGGGTCCACCGCCGGTTACAATGACCTGCTGCAGTTCGCCGCTGAACTGCTCCGAGATCAGCCGGCCGAAGTGGCGGGCCTCGACGTAGTAGTGGGCCCGCGCCAGTATGCGTTCGCAGCGGGTCTTGTGGCGCACAAGGCGGGCGTCGTCAGGAGACTTGTCGAGCGCATGGCAGGCGGCCTGGAAGTCGGCCTGCGCCTGCTCTGGCGAGGGAATCCTGGCACTGCCAAACACAACAATGGTGTTGTGTATGTCCTGCTCATTGAGAGTCAGTTCGGGTTTCAGCAGTTCCAGTTGCAGACGCACCGGGCGCAGCTCGTCGCGGGTCAGAAACTCTTGATCGGTGTAGGCGAGCCGGTAACTGGGCGAACGGGTCTGCGGTGTGTCATCGTCGATCTCGGCCGTGCGCGCGTCCTCGCTGGCACTGGGGAAGAGTGCCCGGCGCCCGGGGCGCTGTCCCGGGGGCTTGGGACGCTCAGGGGAATCCGACATGGTCAA
>SKXG01000048.1 GCA_007128525.1 Pseudomonadales bacterium
GACCGTCAGGCAGCATGGCTGAACCTGCCGGCCGCCGGTCCTGATAGAGCTTCGCCACAATACCCAGGCGCAGCAACATACGCTGCACCGCCTGCAAGCGCGGCAAGTCCGATTGCGCGAGGCGAATACTGACACCCTTGGCCTGAGTCCCCTGCACGCTGCCGTCCGCATCGAACAGGCCGCGCAGGAAACCACGATAGAACGCGCTGGATCCCTGTTCCAGCGCCGGTGTGATGGCCTTGTTGCCAGGCGCCATGCCCACCTGTTCGGCCAGCTGCTTCAATGCGCCCATGCTCAGCCGATACTCGCCACGTCCGGCGACGGACTGCCAGCCCTGGAAGTCTGCCCGATGCGGCAGACTGCGCGCTGCCTGTTCGGCGGCATCCATCAGCGCCTTCGGCCCACCACCAACCGCCGGATCACCATTGGCAGCCAGCGGCTCGGGCCAGGCTGACAGTACTGCCTTGTCGGCCTTGAGTGTGCCATCACCGACCAGCAGTCCCAGCAGATAACCCTGTTCGCGGGTAAAAGCGCCCTGCCACTCGGTGGCCGCGCGATGATCATTGATCAGCACCCGGTCGCCGGCGCGCAGATTTCCCGCCGCACACCATTCGGTTTCCGTCTGATACCGAGTAAAGGCCTTGACCCGTCGCACTCTGTGATCCGCCGTCAGGCGCAGGCTGTAACCTTCCGCCGTTTGCAGGCGTACGATGGACTTGCGGTCGGTACGGAAAAAGCCTTCCTGACCCGACACATGGTCCTGACCGTCGACACGGGCCAGAAACGGCTGGCCGATCAGATCTGCGACCTGGCGCGGCCCAACACTGGTCTGCACCCAGGTGTCGGCGGTAACACAGGGGTTGGTTGCGCGGATTTCCTCGCAGAACCAGTTGTTGTTCATGTCGTTGACGCGATCAATCAGGATGAAACCCGGCTCGGCATAGTCGTAGGTGGACGTCATGATCATGTCCCACAAACGCTGTGCCTTGATGGTGCGCTGAATGCGGCAGGCCACCTGGCCCTGGGCATTGGTCACATAGTTGTCTTTGGCCGGCCAATCACGCCAGATGATCTGCTTTGAATCATCCAGATTCAGGTTGTCGATTTCCGCTTCTTTTTCGGTCACCGGGAACGCCAGCGGCCAGTCGGCATTTTCTGCCACGGCCTGCATGAACTCATCGGTGATCAACAGGCTCAGATTGAACTGACGCAGCCGACCGTCCTCACGCTTGGCACGAATGAAATCCACCACATCCGGATGCCCGACATCGAAGGTCGCCATCTGCGCGCCGCGACGACCACCCGCCGAAGACACGGTAAAGCACATGCGATCGTAGATATCCATGAACGACAGCGAACCGGACGTGTAGGCACCGGCGCCGGAGACATAGGCGCCACGATGCCGCAACGTGGAGAACTCATAACCGATGCCACAACCGGCCTTCAACGTCAGGCCGGCTTCATGGACCTTCTGCAGGATGTCGTCCATGGAGTCGTGAATGGTGCCGGAGACCGTGCAGTTGATGGTGCTGGTAGCCGGCTTGTGCGCCTGAGCGCCGGCATTGGACATGATGCGCCCGGCCGGAATGGCGCCATGACGGAGCGCCCACAGAAAACGCTCGTTCCAGTGCTTGCGGGCTTCGCCGCTCTCCTCGACCGCCGCCAGTGCCTTTGCCACCCGCTGATAGGTCTCATCGACCGTCTTGTCGAGCACCTGCCCGTCCTTCGCTTTCAGACGGTATTTGCTGTCCCAGATGTCCTGAGACGCGGGCTGAATGGCAATATCAGCGACGGTGTCCGGCACAGTCGCCGCACGTACGGTCTTGGTCATGGCTCCCCCTGGCGTGGTCTTTCGGAACGGATCGCAGAACATCGATACTCTAGGTGAGCCGACGGAAAATCACAAGATATAGTGAAGCATTCTTGCCTACACCCTATATGTGGGCATCCTGTGTACAACCGGGGGACAATCTTCGGGGCAATTGCGCCCACAAAAAAGCGCCCCGCCGAAGGGGCGGGGCGCCCAGTTAGTGACCGCTCAGAACGGAGCTTCAGTAGCGGCGTTCGCCGCGGCCGTTCAGGTTCAGATCCAGATCCGGGGTCAGCACAGCGAAGCCGTCATCGGACTGCAGATGCAACACTACATCCGAGCCATCCACGTCCAGAACCACTCGGCCCGTTGCATCCACCACATAGCTGACGGGCAGCTCGTCATCCGCCACAGTGATGGCCGCACCGCCACCCGGGTCGGTGACCCGAATGCGGTTCAGACTGCCACCGCCTTCGCCATCCAGGGTCAGGCGCCCAAGCTCCTGCACTGCCCCATCTCCACTTTGGCCGGCCAGCTGCACGAGGTAACTTCCAGCCTGCAGCGTACCCGGCAACTGCACCTGAATCCGGCCAGCAGCACTGCGGGAATCCCCGGCGTCCAATGCCAACACCAGGCCCGGAGCCACAGCCCGCAGTATCCAGTCGCTGCCGTTAACTGCGGCCTCAGCCCGGCGATCCGTAAAGGCCGTCACCGTGCCGCTGACAGGCGCGCCTTCTACAAGCACACCGGCTTCATTCTGATCGAGCGTACCGTCGATATTACCCGCGCCATCGGCATGGAAGTGACCAATGGTCGCCGAGGACTCACCGGCCGGCGTCTCACCAGCGAGCGCAAAGACGAAGTCCCCGTCCAGGTCCGCAGATGCCAGCTCCTGTTCCGCCAGAAGCTCGCCACCAACCACCAGCTCGGCATCGGTCGCCATCAGCAGCACCTGGTTGCCGCTGATTACGTAGAAAACAAATTCCGAGTCGGTCAGTGAGTTGTCGATGTTTGCTTCGCCACGACCGGTGACCGGATCATGAGCCGTATAGGAACCTGACAAGGTGGTAACGACCGTCAAGTCACCATTTTGATTGACGTCCTGGCTACCGCCCGTGATGTTACCACCTTCATCGTACTCGGCTTCCAGACGACCAATGGATGCCACCGGCACAAAACCTGTGCCCGGGTCCTCGAAACCCTGCAGGTGGAATGCAAAGGCGCCGTCCAGCACATCGGCATCAAAGTC
>SKXG01000057.1 GCA_007128525.1 Pseudomonadales bacterium
ATGACGGATTACTCGAGCGGCTCGACGGTGACCGGCTGGTGGTTTACGCGCCGGGGCGTTTTGAAGGTGCGCCGCCGGGCTCGGACATCGCGCGGTAACTGGCCGTTGAAAAACGCCTGTAACAACCTGTAGAGGACACGGCTGCTGATGGGAAGTTTATACGCAGCTCTGCTGACTGCCGTGCAGCGTGCACCGGACAAGCTGGTGATCCGCACGGCAACAGAAAACCGTTACACCGGCCACGATCTCATCAGGCAGTCGCAGAAGATCGCCGCAGCGCTGCAGTCGCTGGCCGTCACGCGCGGCGACCGTGTACTGGTTCAGGTTGAGAAGAGCCCGGAAGTCATTCCCCTGTATCTCGCCGTGCTGCAATTGGGTGCGGTCTATGTACCGATCAACACTGCCTATACGCTCAGTGAGACCGACTATTTTATCGGTGATGCTGCGCCCAAGGTTGTTGTGGTCGACCCGGATGCATTGGCCAGCACGCAGGAGATAGCGACTGGACATGACGTACCTTATGTCCTGAGTCTTGGTACGCGGCAAGATGGCACCCTGATGGACATGGCTGGCTCAGCCGCTCCACTGCTGCAGTTCGCCGACGTGCATGCCGATAATCTGGCTGCCATTCTCTACACATCAGGAACCACGGGACGCTCCAAAGGCGCCATGCTCAGCCACGGCAACCTGCTCAGCAATACCCAGGCGCTGGCAGAGGCTTGGCACTTCAGCGCCAGTGATCACCTGCTGCACGCCCTGCCAATCTTTCACACGCATGGGCTCTTTGTTGCCTGTAACCTGATTCTGTTCAGTGGCGCCTCAATGACCTTCCTGCCAAAGCTCGACGTCGAGCAGCTGATAACATTGATGCCTGATGCCACTGTGCTGATGGGCGTGCCAACCTTCTATGTCCGGCTGCTCGAATCCCCGCGACTGAACGAAACTGTCACCAGAAATATGCGGCTGTTCATATCCGGCTCAGCACCTCTGCTTGAGGAGACTCACAGCGCCTTCAAGGCACGAACCGGCCACGCCATCCTCGAACGCTATGGCATGACGGAAACCACGATGAATACATCGAATCCCTACCATGGCGAACGTCGACCCGGCACTGTCGGCCCTCCCCTGCCCGGCATCAGCGTCAGAGTCACAGACCGCGAATCAGGCCGTCCACTGCCGGCTGGCGAAACCGGTCTGGTCGAAATTAAAGGGCCGAATGTCTTTCACGGATACTGGAAGAACGCCGAAAAAACCCAAGCAGAATTTCGCGATGATGGCTACTTTATTTCCGGCGATCTGGGTTTTTTTGACAACGACGGATACCTTCACATCGTTGGCCGGGACAAAGATCTGATCATCTCCGGCGGATACAACGTCTACCCGAAAGAGGTGGAAGCGGCCATAGACGACCTGCCTGGCGTCGTCGAATCCGCCGTCATCGGCGTCCCGCACCACGACTTTGGTGAAGCTGTGGTCGCAATCGTTGTCAAGAGAACAAACACGGCGGTGGCCGAGCAAAGCATTCTTGCGGGCCTCAGCAACAGGCTGGCACGTTACAAGCAGCCCAAAGCCATCATATTTGTCGACGCGCTACCCAGGAATGTCATGGGCAAAGTGCAAAAGGCGCAGCTTCGCAAAGAGTACGAAGACATACTGCGGCCTGAATAGGCGTGGTAGCTGACGGTTAATCAAATACCTGCCGGAACGGCGGCAGCGACTTCAGCAATGATCGTCCATAGCGCTGCGTCAGGATGCGCCGATCCAGCAGCGTGACGCGGCCATGGTCTTCCTCATGCCGGATCAGCCGACCGCAGGCCTGCACCAGCCTGATGGCGGCGTCCGGCAGTGCGATATCGAAGAAGGCGTTGCCACCACGTGCTTCGAGCCACTCAGCGGCAGCCTGGTCCAGCGGCTCATCGGGCACGGCAAAGGGCAATTTGGCAATGATCACGTGACGGCAGTAGTCGTCCGGCAGATCCACGCCCTCGGCAAAGCTGGCCACACCAAGCAGGTAGCTCGGCTGCCCTGCATCGACTCTGGCCCGGTGGGCATCGAGCAACGCCTGCTTGGAACCACGTCCCTGGACCTGCAATGCTTCTTCCAGCGAAGCCGGCAACGCATCGACGACTTCCCGCAATTGCCGCCAGGAACTGAACAGTACCAGCGCACTGCTGCTGCTCTGTAGGAGCTCCGGCAATAGCCGGATCAGCTCAGCCGTGTGGCCGGCCGCATCTCGCGGATCCGCCTGCATTGCCGGCACATGAAAGCTCGCAATTTCCGGATAGCGAAACGGGCTGGGGATACGCAGTGTCTCAGCCAGGCCGTCCAGGCCGGCCCGTGCCATAAAGCGATCGAAGCGTCCCAGCGCTGACAGGGTTGCCGAGGTGGAGACTGCACCATAACAGCGCGACCACAGGTGGGTTTCCAGCAGATTGCCCGGGTCCAGCGGTGCGCTGATCAACTCATACTCTTCGCCGCTGTCGAACTGCCAACGGAGTATCCAGCGGGCCATGACCGCACCGTCGCGAACATCAGGCGCAACAGCCGCCCCCGCATAGTCTTCGAACAGCGTCTCAAGACCCAGGCAGCGCTGCAAATGCTGACCAACCACTGACAGCCAGTCCTCTACCTCCTGCGATTTCTCCCAACGCCGTGTACCGTCCATCGCCTCCTGCAGCATGCGGTCAATCTCATCGAGCCGGGTACTCAACGACTGCCAGTCTGGCAACAAACTCTGCATGGTTTCAGCCAAGCTCGCCGGCACCTGACCGAGTGCAAACCGGCACACCTGCTGTCTGTCATCCCTGGCCTGGAAGTCCAGCGCACCGACAATGGTCAGCAGGTTCTGCAGGCCCTGAATCAATGGCGCCGTCAAACCACCAAGGTCCTGAACCTTGGCGGCCAGGTCGTCGGGCCGACCGACGCGCTGTAACAAGGTGCCAAGCTGACCTTCCAACTGCTCAAGCCATTGCCCGCTGGCGCGCAATCGCTGACCCAGCGTGAAGTGCTGCTGGGTCTTGCCGGGCAGGTGATGGGCTTCATCGAGAATGTACAGGG
>SKXG01000192.1 GCA_007128525.1 Pseudomonadales bacterium
GATGGGAAGCCTGGATTGCAGGCCAAGGTGAATCCGGATCTCTGTGTGAGCTGCGGCATCTGTGTCGGGGCCTGTCCGTCAGCGACACCATTTCGTTCGGTTGCTGAGTTGATGTCCGGCATCGAGATGCCGGATCTGACCACGGCAGACCTGAAAGCGAAGATCGATGCATTGCCTGGTGCGAATACCGGGCGCCGGATACTGGCCTTCGGCTGTGACTACGGTGTCTCGGTCAACCGTCTGCAGGAACCGGACGTGCATGCAATTCAACTGCCCTGTGTGGGCATGTTACCGGCATCCTTTATTGATTATGCGCTGCGTGGCCGCGCAGATGCCGTGTTTATCGCTGGCTGCAAGGACTGCCACTACCGCTTCGGTGATGCCTGGCTTGAGGCACGGATCGATGGTGAGCGCGTCCCCGCTTTGCGCAAACGTGTACCCAGGGATCGGCTTGCTGTCACCTGGCTGCCGCAGTCGGCCGACCAGGAAATGCGGCAGGCGCTTGACAACCTGCGGCTGCAGCTGGATGGCGTGCAGGTTCTCAAGTTGGCCGATAACGGAGGCACGCGATGAGCGCTTCGGTGTGGCGGGTGAGTGTGCTGCGTCGGCAACAGTATTGGTTGTTGTACAGCATTGGCTTTTGGGTGCTGACCGGACTGGCACTTGCGACGTTCTCGCACTGGCCGGTATTCAGCCCGGCGGCGGCCGACCAGGGAGAGTTGAAACTGAGTATGGCGCACCTGACGGAACGCCTGGCGGAGTGCGAAGTGCTGACGCCGGAAGAGGTTGCCAAACTGCCGCCAAACATGCGCGTTACGGAACGATGCCCGCGTGAGCGCGCATCGGCGTTGCTGGTCATTCACCTTGATGGCGCTGAGCTGCTGCGCACCTGGGTGCGCCCTGCTGGATTTCATAATGACGGTCGGGTCTATCTTCAAAAGCGCTGGCTGCTGACGGCCGGTGACCGGGAACTGCGGGTACAGCTGCGTGACTCGCCGCGGGAGGATGGTTTCGACTACGACGTCGAAGTGCATTTGCCACTGGCGGTGCGCGAGTCCGCACTACTGCATATCAGTGATACAGGCGTCTCTGTATTGCGCGCGGCGGACGATCCACCGCTGGTCCACATCTCTACAGAAGGAGAAAGGGGATGAATACTGATCTGGACTATCGCCTGCCAACCCCTGAGCCCTTTCAACGACGGCTGGCTGCCTTCTGGCTGCTGACAGCGCTGGCTGCCTTGATATTGTCCGGCCTTTACGTTGTCTTGATCCTGTTGTCACGCACGCCCGGCGTGTCGGCTTTGTTCCCAGTCGAGAACTTCTTTCACCTGGCTATCGTGGCCCATGTGGACTTTTCTGTATTGGTCTGGTTTGCCGCTTTTGGCGCGCTGTTCTGGACACTGACGAGCCGCGCCGTAAAAACCTGGGTGCTGTACACGGGTGCAGGTTTGGTGCTGGCCGGGTGTCTGCTGCTTGCGATCGGGCCCTTTTACGGGGGCGCAGCCATCATGAGCAATTATGTGCCGGTGCTCGACAATGCCGTATTTCTGTGGGGGCTGGTCATCTTTGGGATTGGCTTTGCGTTGCTGGCACTGCACGCGATGCTGTATCCGCAGCCGATGGGATTGCCGCTGACCGGGCCCGGGCTGGTTCGGTTTGGCAGTCAGACGGCAGCCATGGCCGTGTTGTTGTCGTGCGCTGCGCTGATCTGGTCCTATGTCAGTCTGCCCGACTTCCTGCATGGGCAAGGTTATTATGAAGCGCTGTTCTGGGGCGGTGGCCACGTGGTCCAGTTCGCCTGGGTGCAGCTGATGCTCATTGCATGGCTTTGGCTGGCCAGTGCCGCAGGGCTGCGACTGCCCATATCGGGCCGCCTGGTGCTCGTTCTGCTGTTGGCCGGTGTGACTCCAGCGTTCTTGTCAGTCTGGGGATACCTGCGTTTCGATGTGGCCGGCCATCAGCACCGGGAATTCTTTGTCTGGCTGATGGCGGCGGGCGGCGGCTTGGCAGCCGGTCCGTTGGGGCTTGCATTACTGTACGCACTTTGGCGAACACCGGTGGATAAGGACCGTCACGTCAGCGGCCTGCGTGCTGCGCTGATGTTCTCTGTTTACCTGTTCGGCATTGGCGGCGCACTGGGTTTCCTTATTGACGACAGCAACACCATGGTGCCGGCTCATTACCACGGCTGCATCGTGGCGGTGACGCTGACGTTTATGGCGATCGGCCTGCATCTGCTGCCACAGCTCGGTTTCGGCGTGCCCAATCCAAAGCTGGTGTTGGCCATGCCCTGGGTTTATGGCGTCGGACAGCTGCTGCATGTCGCTGGCCTCGCCTTTTCCGGCGGGCACGGTGTGCAGCGCAAAACGGCTGGTGCCGACCAGGGGCTGGAGAGCCTGGCGCAGATTCTGGGCATGAGTGTCATGGGGCTGGGCGGGTTGATCGCTGTCATCGGTGGTGTGTTGTTTGTCGCCGCCGTTGTCGGGTCTGTCAGGCGACGGCGCAAAGGGCCGGTGACAGGCCTGGCTACAGTTTCGCAACATTAACCCAGGGTTAGTGGGGTGTCCGTGCCATCGGGCATGTGCAAGACCTTCGACTAAGCTTTGGAATGACAGGCATCCCGATTCTCGGGGTTCCACTCTAGCCGGAGGCTCGCCCGATGGAGCGGACACTGCTGCTCGTCGATGACGAGCAGAACATTCTGCGCGCGTTGCAGCGCCTTTTCCGCCGTGATGGTTATCGAATCCTGACAGCCAGCAGTGGGCAGGATGGGCTGAGCCTGCTCGCTGAGCATGACGTTGGCGTCATCATCTCTGACCAGCGTATGCCGCAAATGACAGGCGTGGAATTCCTGAGCCGCGTCCGGGAACAGCATCCGGACACAGTCCGAATTGTGCTGAGCGGCTATACGGAGCTGGAATCCGTCACCACTGCAATTAATGAAGGCGCCATCTACAAGTTCCTGACCAAACCCTGGGACGATGGCCTGCTGCGCCGGAATATTCAGGAGGCTTTCCATCACTACGAGCTTGCTCATGAGAATCAGCGCCTGAC